>DYOW01000117.1:2662-5092 GCA_020720325.1 Desulfobulbus propionicus | reverse complement strand
AATCACCTTCTATCAAGGAAGCGCTCCCTCGCCCCTTGTGGGAGAGGGTTGGGGTGAGGGGAAATAAAATTATTATTTACTATAAATCATACTATTTTTTTTCAGATTATCAGCCCATAACCATGAAAGTATCGCCTCTTTAATATTTGAGATAGCAATTTCTTCTGTTTCACCCTGTGATACGCAACCGGGAAGAGCAGGACATTCCACCACATGCCAGCCATCTTCTGCCTTTTCAATAGTTACATGAAAAATCATATATTCTCCTAAAAACTATTTCAAAAATCACAAAAATTTAAATCTCAAACCTCTTCTGAATAATACCTGAAATAAGTATTGCAGCTTCCTTCTGACGACACCATACACGGGCCTTTTGGATTGGTTGGTTCACAAATCTTTCTAAATAATTTACATTCCGGTGGTTTCAACTTGCCTTTTAAAACATCACCGCACTGACATGGATTTTTTTTGCTTTCATCCTTTGTTTCCAATACTATATCAAATTTTTTACATATATCAAAGGATTCAAAGTCATCTCTCAAGGATAAACCGCTGTTTTCAATTAATCCCATGCCCCTCCATCTCACATCACCGGGCTTAAAAACAGCGCTTATTGTCTCAAGCGCCTTTAAATTTCCTATTTTGGCAACAACGCGGGCGTAGGCATTCTCAACCCTTGCGTCAGACTCATTCACCTGTTTTATTAACATTAATATAGCAAGCATAAGGTCAAGAGGTTCAAAGCCCGCCACAACACAGGGAAGTTTATATTTATTGACAACAGGGATGTATGCGTCTGTTCCAATGATGCTGCTCACATGACCAGGACATATAAGACCGTCAAGCCTTATTTCAGGGTCTGAAAATAATACATCGAGGACAACAGGCATTGTTTTTAAGGCATTATATATAAAAAAATTATCAACTTTATTATTTTTTGCAAATATTAATGAATATGCTATAAGAGGTATGGTTGTTTCAAATCCTATTGCAATAAACACAACAGATTTGGCTGGGTTTTCTTTAGCAATCTTTATGGCATCCATAGGAGATATTACAACCCGTATATCAGCGCCTTCTGCCCTTAATTCAGAAAGATTGCCCTTTGTGCCCGGAACCTTTATCATATCGCCAAATGTAGTGATAATAATATCCCTTTCTTTGCAAAGCTCCCAGATTGTGTCAATATCAGCGTCATCAGTCACACATACCGGACACCCCGGGCCTGACACAAGGTCAAGCTCTTTGGGTAATAATGACTTTAATCCGTACTTAAAAAATGATTGGGTATGTGTGCCGCAAACCTCCATAAGTCTTACAGGCTTTTGTATGTTTTTTTTTACTTCATCAACAAGAGATAATACCCTTGCCTTGTCTTTATAGATATTTAGCTCCATGTCACCCCATATTCTCATAAAATTAATAATTTTTTTTAAGAAGTTAATTTTTTTATTATTAAATCTTTAATCATTAAAACTAGCTCATAATAAAATTTTATTTCTTCCGTATCAGGTATATAAACATCATCAGGGTATCTTATATCAACTCCAAAACCTGATAACTGCCTAACTTCAATATCTAAAAAACTTTTGTCAATCTCACTGCAAAGATATAATAAATGCTCAATATTATGTGTCCTTTTAAAATCAATTTTATTGAATATCAAAAAAGCCTTTAAATATTTTTCCACAGCCTGCTGGCAGAAAACAAATTGCCTCAACAACCCTTTCATCTTCGGGTAATTTTAGCTCATGCTCAACTACTTTTAAGTCTTTATCAGCCTTTTCAAGCCATTTTGAAACATAATCATCATTAATCATATTATTATGCCTTCGTTTAAGGCTTCTTTCACAATACTTCCTGTTTTATCGCTGTAATTTATTGCATCTTCCTGAGTTTTAACTATAATATCAAGTGGATAAGCAGCCAGTTTTTTTGCTATAAGGCTTGCGTAATATCTTTTGTCTTTTGTGGAAAGATTTTCTTTAACAATTACAAGAATGTCATAATCACTTTTTTTATCATAATCGCCCCTTGCATAAGAACCAAACAATATTATCTGACTATCTGGCAGTATTGATTGTATATTTTCTTTTATATTATCTAAGTCTTTATTTTGCATATAAATATATTTAAACTGAAATGCTTATGCTCTTTTTCATTATGAACAAACTTGTTAAAAAATTGCCGCCTCATCAAGCTGACTTATTAACCTGATATTTTCCAGGGCGTCTTCCTCTGAAAGTGTGCGTATGGCAAAGCCCGCATGAATTATCACATAATCTCCAATCTGCGGCATGGCATCCACAATTCCAAGGTATATGGTTTGCCGCACCCCATCCCTTTCCACAAGCGCTGTTTCACCTTCTCCCTGTATTTCAATAACCTTCATTGGCGCTGCAAGACACATATTAATAACCTCCTGTTATT
>DYOW01000117.1:0-2562 GCA_020720325.1 Desulfobulbus propionicus | reverse complement strand
TTATTGCCTGTCCAAGGCTTAATCCGCCGTCATTCATTGGAAATCTTTCGGGCACATAAACATTATAGCCTGCTTCTGTCAGTTTTGAAAGAAATCCTGAAAGCAAAATGCTGTTTTGCATTGAACCTCCTGATAAAACAATATTTTTTGTATCATTCAAATTATTTTTCTGAAAAATTATTTTAATCATTTCACAAACTCCATTTATAAGCGTTATATGAAAATATCTTGCCAAATCCTGTTTTTTTATGCCTTTATCCATTAAATTTATGATATTTTTTATAACTTTTAGCGTATTTAAGACAATACAGTCTCCATCATAATACAACATATCGCCAAAATCTGTTAAATTTAATTCAAATATTCCTGATTCTGCCTGTGATTCAAGCTCCATAGCTGCCTGCGCCTCATAGCTGTTAATATGGCAGATATTTAATATTGAAGACACAGCATCAAAAAGCCTGCCGCAACTTGAGGTTACAGGACAGTTAAAATTATTTTTCAGCATATTAAGAATCATGGAAATCTTTTGAGGGTCAATATCTATTTGTGTTAAAAATGATTCGGGAATATTATCTCCATAAATGGTAAAAAGCGCGGATATTGCCATGCGCCACGGTTCTTTTGACGCCATATCGCCTCCAGGCATCCTTAAATGGGATAAATGTCCAAAACGACTAAAGCCATCCCGCCTCGCATATAAAATCTCACCGCCCCATATTGTCTTATCTGTGCAAAGCCCAACGCCGTCAAGGACAATAGCAAGGGCATTATCAAGCCCATATTCAGCCATTACAGAAAGCGCATGGGCGTGGTGGTGCTGGACTGTTTTTATGGAAATATTAAATCTTTCTGAAAGCTCCATTGCATAAACAGATGACAAATAATCGGGATGAAGGTCTGTCACAATAATATCAGGCTTAAAATTCATGAGTTTTATATAAAAATCCATTGAATTTCTGTAAAAATCATAACTTTCCTTTGATTTAAGGTCTCCGATATGCTGACCCATTATTGCTAAATTATCCTTAATAAAACAAAAGGTGTTTTTAAGCTCGGCTCCCATTGAAAGCACGTCAGGCATATCCCATCTTAGCGGAAAAGCCTTTGGCGCATATCCCCTTGACCGCCTTAATATTGTTTTTTTATTATGAATTATTCTGACTATTGAATCATCAAGACGTTTTGCTATATCCCTGTTGTGCATGACAAATAAATCTGCAATATCATTAAGCCTGGTGAGGGCATCTTCGTTATCATTAATTATAGGCTGGTCTTTTTTATTTCCGCTTGTCATAACAAGCAGCTCAGGGCAATCAGGATGGTCAAAAATAAGCCTGTGAAGGGGGGTATAAGGAAGCATAACGCCAAGGGTATCAATATTTGGCGAAATCAGATGTGATAAATTATTACTTTTCTTTGTTTTAAGGAGTAATATAGGGGATTCGCCTGATAAAAGCATCTGTTTTTCAATATCCGTCACTTCACAGTATTTCTCTATTGTCTCAATATCCCTTGCCATTAATGCAAAGGGCTTGTATTTCCTGTTTTTTTTCTGTCTTAATAAACTTAATGCAGTTTCATCAAATGGGTTTACAGCGAGATGAAATCCGCCAAGTCCTTTTAGCGCCACAATTTTGCTGTTATTAATACTCTTTACTGTCTCATCAATAATTATATCGCAATTTTGGGAATTATTATATGATATTAGATTATTATCTTTATCATTTAGCCATAAATAGGGTCCGCACACAGGGCAGGCAATTGCCTGGGCATGAAACCTCCTGTTGAAAGGTTCAGTATATTCTTTTTTGCAATCCCCGCACATTAAGAAAGCGCCCATCACAGTGGTTTCCCTGTCATAAGGAAGGGATTTTAATATGCTAAAGCGGGGCCCGCAGTGAATGCAGTTAATAAAGGCATATTTATAACGCCTGTCTAAAGGGTTATTTAACTCATCTGCGCATTTTTGGCATATCGCAAGGTCTGGGACAAGTACCGCCGGGTTGCAAGTTTCAGAAACAGAATGAACAATCTCAAATTTATTATATAATTTTTCGTTTAAGGCTGGTTTTACAATAAAATTGCTGATGCATGCGTTTGGCGGCAATGTGGTCTGTATTTTTTGGACAAAATCCTGTAATATCTGTGAGTTTTCCGAACAGGCATTAATTAAAACACCGTTTCCGTCATTACAGACATTGCCTTTTATATTTAATTCTCTGGCAAGGCAATAAATAAAAGGTCTGAAACCCACGCCCTGAACAGTCCCATAAATACTAATTTCCACGCTATTTGTGCAAATATTATTAAAATATGTCAAAATTAGCCTCATTTTTATATATAATTTTTAAGATATATACAAAAAATCAGGTTGTCAATTATAAACACATTTTAGCTAAATTCAGCAAGTATCATTTAAACAAATTCACTGATGTTTTCATTTTTTTTGTATGAATCACGGATTACAGGATTACACGGAAAATTCCCCTCTTTCAAAGGAGTGTCTCGCAGGGATGGGGTGTTTCGTATAAAATAAATTTATTTATTCAGAGATTACTA
>DYOW01000027.1 GCA_020720325.1 Desulfobulbus propionicus | reverse complement strand
TGAGAGCGGATTATATTATAACTGGAACAGGTATTATCTGGCAGGGATTGGGAGGTGCTTGACGGCGGATCCTATTGGGCTTGAAGGGGGGGGGAGTTTAAAAACTTTAATAAAGATTTGTCTAATATAAATATTGAAATTATATTTTATACTTTTTTTTCTTATACATAATTGAATGGCTTTTATATAGGTTTCTTCAATTAGTGCGACATTTAAAGATAAAGCCACAAAAAATTGTCTGAATCAGGATACACAGGATTTTAAGATTTACAGGATATTTATCAAAATCTAATCCTGTTTATCCTTTAACCCTGAAAATCCTGATTCAGACAAAAAAAATTGTATTGGCGCAACCCAGAAATAATACATCTTTATTTTCCTTTCATCTCTAAAGCCCTTGCATACTTTAAAAAAGTGTAAAAACTATAAAGAATGGCAAGATAAAAGCCGTATCTGCCGTCAAATATCCCTTTTTGCAGGAAAAACATCTTAATAAAGACAAATGCTGGTCTTGATAGCATATCAAATATAAGGATGGGCTTGCTTTTTCCCCTTGCTGTGATTTCCCTTGCGGCAAGTATGGAGTAATTATCCATTTTTTTTATAAAATCAGAGATGTCCCTGTATGAATAATGTTCCATGGGATTTTTAAGCTTTGCCGTATCGCCGTTTACAATAACCTTTTCGTGCACCTCTCTGTCATCAAACCTTGAAACATCTTTTTTGAATAGTTTCAGGGTATAATCAGGCCACCACCCGGAATGTCTTATCCATTTTCCAAGAAAGAAATTTTTTCTGGGAATGTAATATCCTGAATATCTATCATTTGTAATTGCCTCTCGGATTTCTGCTTTTAATTCAGGGGTGATACGCTCATCCGCATCAAGGGAAAGCGCCCACTTGTTTGTTGCTCTGTCCATTGCAAACTGTTTTTGTGCGGAAAATCCCGGCCATTTGTTTTGATATATTTTAACCGGATATTTATTGCATATCTCAATGGTGGCATCATCGCTAAAGGCATCCACCACAATTATTTCATCAAAGTCAATAACGGATTTAATCGCATCTTCAATGTTTATGGCTTCATTTTTTGTTATTATGGTTACTGATGCCGGAATCTTATTCATTGTTTTTCTTTTATTTTAATAATTTCGTCATATATATTAATCATATTTGTTGTAAATGAATCAAGGTCAAATTTTTCAGCGAGCTTTCTTGCATTATCAGACATTTTTTTTCTCAAATCATTATTTGTTAATTTTAATATAAAATCACTTAATTCGCTTATATTTTCAGGAGAAGACAGGATAAAACCATTGATTCCTTCCTTTATTATCTCTGCTGCGCCGCTGTTTTTTGTGGTAATCACAGGCAGTCCTGAAGCAATGGCCTCAAGGTGGACATTTCCAAAGGGTTCGTATAATGTTGGAAATACAAAAATATCCGCCGCGGCATAGTATTTTTCTATTTCGCGTTGAGCGCCGCAAAATATTATTTTATGAACGGTATTTTGGTTTTTTGTCTCTAATTTTCCTTTTCCTGCCACTAAAAGGGTCATTGGCGTGTGGATATGGTTTAATGATTCTATAAGATACTGTAGCCCCTTTCTCTTAAAACCCGACCCAACAAAGAGTATTACAAAATCATTTTCAGAGATATTATAAGTTTTTCTAATAATATACCTATATTTTGCCTTGTTTTCAGGATTAAATCTCTCAAGGTCAACGCCGTTATACACAACAGTTATGTCGTCTGGATTAATTTGATAATTTTCAAGGATATTGTTTTTTACCATTTGTGATATGGCGATGATTTTTTTATAGCGCTTTTTAAGAAATATGGTTCGCTCAATCCATAAAATAAGCCAGTGCCATGGATTAAATAAAATAGCGAGTTTTGCAAGAAAATTTCCGTATTTCCAGCGAATTTTAAGCCATGTTAAATGACATCCGTCTCCTGCCCTGTAAATGTCCTGAAACAGGGTTTTATCGTGGGTTTGTATAAGGTCCAAATGTTTTTCTTTTTTTAACAAAAAAAATGATGATATGACAAAGGTTAAGTCCCTTAACAAAGACCCCATATTTAATACGGGTATTTTTTTGAATATTAAATTGGGGTTTGAAGCGCCTTTGGCATCCCACTTAATGGCATAGATAAAGATTTTATATCCTTTTTCCAGCAATTTATTTATTAATAGGGTGGTAAATGCCTCTGAACCGCCGTGAAAAGTATATTTTTTCCTGACAAATCCAATATTCATGAGTTTTTAAGGATATCAAAAAAAAGATTCATGTATCTTTGTGCGGTGATTTTTATGTCAAAGTTTTCTTCAACGGTTTTTCGTGCATTTTTTGATATTTCAGTCATAAAATCGGGATTTTTAAGAAAATAAAGTATGGCGCCGGAAATATCCTGATGATTTTCAGTTTTTATAAGAAAGCCGTTTTTTTTATGAGTCACTATCTCTTGTATTGGTCCTATATCAGTTCCGATAATTGGTTTTTCCATTGCCATTGCCTCAAGAAGAGAATTTCCCAGTCCTTCCCAAAGGGATGGAAAAAGGAAAATATCAATAATGTTCAGAAATTTTTTCACATCAATCTGAAATCCCGTAAATATCACATTATCTGAAACATTTAAGGTCTTGCAATGATTAACAAGCTCTTCTCGTAGCTCTCCGTCTCCAACAAACATGAAAACACAATTTTTATATTGTTTAATCACTTCAGGTATGGCTTCAATAATATATTTTTGCCCTTTTTGCAGAGATAATCTGGCAATATTGCCGATAATTATTGCATCATCAGGTATTTTTAATTCTTTTCTGAGATTTGTGTTTGATTCAGGCTGATATTCTGCTAAGTTGACGCCATTATATATAACCTGTATTTTTTCTTCATTTATATGGTCATATTTTATTACATCTTGTTTTACTGCGCTGGAAACAGTTATTATTTTGTGGCTGTAGTTTGAAAGAATATTATTTATTATGCGCCTGTGAATTTTTTTATCCCTTGTGTAGAGGTTATGAATAGAAGGAACAATACATGGGACATTTTCAAGTCTTGCCGCGAATCTTCCGTAAAGGTTTGAATGATATTGATGAGACCGTAAGATTTTTATATTTTTTTCCCTGATTATTTTTCTTATATGATTAACGGTTTTCATATTAAATGTATGGGAAAGCGCATTAAGTGGAATAACCTCAACGCCAGTTTGTTGTATCATCTCGCCAATAACCCCAATATCCGTAAGGCAGCATACATATGGTGTTAGTTTTGTCCTGTCATAATTTTTAAGGAGGTTAAAGAGTTGTTTTTCCACACCTCCTATGGGAAGTTTTGAGATGACATGTAGTATGGGAACTGGCATTAGATATTCCTGTTATGTTGGTTTGTAAGGGCAGCAGCCATGCCGAAAAAAGGGGCTGTGTTTAAAAATGATATTGAAATTACAATGGAATTTAGTGTCATTGAGCCAATAAATGCGCATAATAGCCCTATGTAAATTGCTTTTTCTGGAAATTTAATTTTGCTCATGGTTTTTATCAGAGAAATTATACATGAAAAAATCAGCAAAATGTATATTAATCCTCCGAATATTCCCTGATGGAAAAAAACTGTGATAAAGGTGTTATGGAGTCCGCCTTTTAATTCATAGAATGGTTTTGGTTCAATATCTTTAAATACCTCAGGATTTCTATATATTTTCTTCCCATAACCCCATCCAAAAACAGGGCGCTTTTTTATTGCCTCAACAGCAGGTTTCCAGAAAAATTCCGTTCTGTTGTCAAAGGTGCCGAAATGCTCCATTGTTTTTCCAAGATGTTGTTTTAAGCCTTCCCCCCAGAAAAAACTACTTAAAATAAAAGTTATTAAAACAGAAATAATTATTATATAAAGATTTTTTGCATGTTTTTTATTTGTTTCATGAAGAATTTCCCTGATTACAAAAAAGACAAAAATTAAAAGCGTTGTGACAGCAGCTCCCATAGCGCCTCTTGTTCCTGAAAGGATTATTCCCATAAAAGCAAAAAGCATAAGAATTAACATAGAAAATTTGAGATATTTTTTTTGAAAAATAAAGAAAAGGCTTATTATAAACGGAAAAATAAAGCCAATATTGCAGGCATATTCATTCTGGTTTGCATCAACAAGAAATGTCTGTGATGTAAAAAAATCAAGGTCAAAATTTATGTATGAGTAAAGTCCCGAGAGAAGAAAGACAAAAATACTTCCTGTAAACACCATCATAAGTCTTCTGATTTGTTTAGTGTCAAAAAATAAAGCGATTGACATGAAAAGCAGGAAAGATTTAACAAATTCCTTTTTAATATTAGAAAATGAATACTCAGGGTCAATTGAAAATACAGAAGAAAGAAGAACAGATATTGTAAGGAGAAAAAAGAATATGATATTTATATTTTTTGTGTTTTTGGGCCTTTCCAAAATCAGGAGCAAAATAAAAGAAAATATTGCAAGATAGATTGAAATGGCCTTGACTGCGCTGAAAGTGTCAAAAAACAGCGCAAAACAATAAACATAGATGCTGTATTCAAGGATATATTTTAAATAAGATATGCCTTTTTCTTTTAAGGTTGATGTTATCAAATAATTATGTCCGTAATATTAATTTTTAAATTACCTGTAAGGATAGGTCGGACCTGTCCCTACTTTTTTAATACTTCTTTATACAAATTTTCCCATTTTTTTGAGACTATTTTTATATCAAGATGTGTTTCAGCGTATTTTCTTGCATTTAGCCCCAGGGTTGTGGCTAAGTCTTTATTTTCAAGCAAATTGTTTATTGTCTGATAAAGTGAGTTTATATCATTATCAATAAGTATGCCGTTATCCAAATTTGTGATTATTTCAGGAATACCCCCTGCCTTTGTTGATATTATTGGCTTTGCAGCAGCCATTGCCTCAATAAGCACATTTGGGAGACCTTCTGAGATAGAGGGCATTACAAAAATATCCATTATGGAAAGGAGCTGGGGGATATCCCGCCTTTTACCAGTAAAAATCACATGTCCGTCGAGTTTTTTATGATTTGTGAGTTCATTAAGCTCTTCAAAAAGCTCGCCAAAGCCCACAATCAGAAGTTTAATATCATTATTTTGCCTTTTTATCATGGCAAATGCCTCAATAAGTTTGTCAATAGCCTTTGCAGGAACAAGCCTTCCCACAAAACCAATTACTTTTTCGCCTTCCTCAATTCCAAGCTCTTTTTTGAGATAATTGGCGGTAATGTTAGGATTAAATCTGTTAAGGTCAATTCCGTTATGAATTACGTTTATCTTATCCGGGTTTATGCCGTCATATTTTATGATGTCATCTTTGATGCTATGGGACACCGCAACAATTTTGCTTGTTTTAAGGGCAAGGACACGGTTTATTATCCTTCTTGCTATTCTTTTATCTTTATTGTAATTGTCATGAAGGGAGATAATAACAGGCTTCCCTGTAAGTATCGCAGCTATTCTTCCGTAAAAGTTAGCGATAAACCGGTGGGTTCTTATGAGATTTATGTTGTTTTTTTCAATAATATCTTTAAGCCTTTTTACTGAGCTTGTAAAATCATTGTAATCCGGCTGGTTTAATGCAAAAACAGGTATGTGTGATTCCTCAAGCTCTTCGGCAATTTGTCCTTTGTTTTTTATGCATGCAAAAGAAGGAGTTATGGTATTTTTATCATAATTTTTTATGACATTGAATAATTGTTGCTGGACACCGCCAACATTGGAATTTTGATATATATGTAATAAATTTGTCAAATTTGTCTCTCTTTGGTATTATATATCCCTAAAAGGTTTTGTATAAAAATTTTTATTATAGTATATTAAAAAAAAATTATAAGAGAGTTAAAACTTATGACAACTATTTTTGAGCCGTTAAATCCCAAAAGAGTTTTTTTATTGGTTGTTGACCCCCAGGAGAAATTGCTAAATGTAATGCCTGAAAAAGAAAAAGTCATTAAAAAAATTGCCCTTGTTTCCCAAAGCGCAAAGATTCTTAATATTCCTATATTCCTTACAACCCAGTATCAAAAGGGTATTGGACCGGTGGTTTCCGAGCTTGATGACGCTCTTGCAGGCATAAGCCCAATTGATAAAATGGAGTTTAATTGTTTTGAAAATGAAGATGTCAAACTGGCGTTTTCTGAGATTTATCTTTCAAGGGATATTATGCTGGTTGTTGGCATTGAAGCCCATATATGCGTTTTTCAGACTGTCATGGGCGCAATAAAATACGGTTTTAAGCCATATATTGTTGGGGATGCCATAACATCAAGGAATCTGGCTGACAAAGACCTTGCAATGGCAAGATTCGCTCAGATGGGCGTTGTTGTGGGTTCTGCGGAAATGGCAATTTATGAGATGCTTAAAAAGGCTGGAACAGACGAATTTAAGGCAATATTAAAACATGTGGTGGCTAATTCATGATGGATTCGGGTGGATTTCTTCATTCAGGGGATAAGCTAAGAAATGCGGTTAAATGGATTTGCGAAGCGCTTGGAGAAGGGCGGGACAGGAAAGAAGTATTAATAGAGGCAGAATTCAAATTTGACCTTAATCCTTTGGAGTGTGAATTTTTAAATTCAAAGTTTTTGTGCGAAAATACAGAGAAAAATTGAAAAAATAATAGCTTTAAACCTTGACAATTAAAGTGGGATGCAATAATCTTAATTTTTTTTGTTACAAAATTAAACATAATTTATAGTTCACTAATAAAATAAAAATAACCATAAATAAAAGGGGGTTAAAAAAATTTAACATGTCTGGGACTCAATTTTTCTTGTCCAGCGCCAGAATTTTTTTTCTGGGGTTAGTCACTTTTTTTCTTGTTAATTCACCCGCCATTCTTTTGGCGGCAGATGAGGTTGTAAAGGGCGCTGATAAACCCTGGTGGTTTTGGCCTCTTGCGCTTCTTGTTGTGACATTTTTTATGGGTATTGTCGCTGTTCTTGGAGGAGTTGGCGGTGGTGTTTTGTATGTTCCCATAATAGGTGGTTTTTTCCCGTTTCATCTTGACTTTGTAAGAGGCGCAGGTCTTCTTGTCGCCCTAAGCGGCGCCCTTGCGGCAGGCCCCGGATTATTAAAACTTAATCTTGCAAGCTTACGACTTTCCTTGCCAGTGGCTCTTATTGCATCGGCAAGCGCGATTGTTGGAGCTATGATGGGTCTGGCGCTTCCTCAAAATGTTATTCAGACTTTGCTTGGCGCTACAATACTTGGTATTGTTGTAATTATGTTCACAGCAAAAAAGTCAGATTATCCCGATGTTCCACAGGCAGATAAATTATCTTCTGCATTAAGGATTTGCGGTATATATACTGATGCGGGAACAGGAAAGCAGGTTGACTGGAAGATTCACAGAACACCCATTGGTCTTGCTATGTTTGTTCTTATCGGTATTCTTGCAGGTATGTTTGGTCTTGGCGCTGGCTGGGCAAATGTTCCTGTTCTTAATCTTTTGATGGGAGCTCCCCTTAAAATTTCCGTTGCGACAAGCAAATTTCTTCTTTCAATCACCGATACATCAGCCGCATGGATTTATCTCCATCAGGGTTGTGTTATACCAATGATGGTTGTCCCGTCTCTTATTGGAATTATGCTTGGTTCTTTTGTGGGAGTCAGAATCTTAAAAGTTGCAAAACCAACCTTTATTAAATGGATGGTTATTGGTCTTTTATTATTTTCAGGACTTAAATCCTTTACAAAGGGACTTGGTTTACCATTTATATTTTAATTGAAATAATAATCTTAGAAAGGAGAAAAAATTATGGCAGCGCAATCTTGCCCCACACCACAGGATATAAGCGAAGAACAGACAGTATATGCGAGTGTCCTTGAAAAAGGGATGTATGTAGGACTTTTAATACTTCCAATAACATTCATTCTTTATGTTTTCGGTATTATGAAATCAGCGGTTCCGGTAGCGGAGCTTTCAAAATACTGGTCAAAGAATTTTCATGAGTATCAGGAAATAATCAATCAGACTTATTTACACCTTCCCCATCCTCCAATAGGTTGGGGATGGCTTTCATTATTAAGTTATTCCGATTATCTTAATTTTGTAGGTGTAGCTATCCTTGCTGGTGTCACAATAATATGCTACGGAGCAGTGCTTCCAATCTTTTTGAAAAAAGGCGAGAAAGTATATGCAGTTATAGCTGTCCTTGAGATACTTGTTCTTGGTCTTGCCGCAAGCGGACTCCTGAAGGTTGGCGGACATTAATAAAAGACCATATCCTAATCCTATATTTTCTTGAATTATTAAGGGACTTTTTATAGTCCCTTTTTTGTTTTCAAATTTTATTAAAAATTTTTTTAGCTTGAAAGTAACATGGATTCATTTTATAGTTTTTGTACTATATAAATTCAATAAAAATTTTTTCTAAGAGGTTAGTTAAGAAAAATGATAATTATAATGAAGCCGGATATTGACCCCGCAGGTGATGAAATAAAGGGTATTTTGAATTTTGTTGCGCAATTTCCAGAGGTTAAGGCGTCAATTTCAGGAATAAGAGGGACAAGCAGGGTTGTCACTGAGGTTTATCTTATAGGTTCCACCCATGATGTTCCACAGGAAAATATTGAAAAAATGGCTGGAGTTGAAAGAGTTGTAAGGGTATCAAGCAAATATCGTCAGATTGGAAGGCACGGAAGAGACATGGAGCATCTTGGTTTTGAATATAATGGAATAAATTTTGATCAGGATGCGTTTCATATTTTTCTTGGTCCTTGCGCTGTGGATACACCTGAAAATATAGGGACCATGTTAAGGCATTTTCAGCAGCTTGGCATTAATACAGTTAGAATGGGAGCTTACAAGCCAAGAACAAGTCCATATGACTTTCAGGGACATGGAAAGGGTTGTTTGCCCTGGGTTTTTGAGCTTTGTGGAAAATACGGGATAAAAGTGGTTTCAATGGAGGTCTTAAAAGAAATCCATATTGAGGAAATAGACAATGCCCTTAAGGAAGCAGGAAATCCCACAGGCGTCATGCTCCAGATAGGCACAAGAAATGCCCAGAATTTTGAACTTTTAAAGGCAGTTGGCTCGCAGTCCACTTACCCTGTTTTGTATAAACGCGGCATGGGATTAAGTCTGGAAGAAGCCCTTAATGCATGTGAATATATTGCAAGCGAGGGAAACAGGAATATAATTATTTGTTTAAGGGGGGTAAAGACAAGACTTGGCGACCCACACAGAAACCTTACTGATTTTATACATGTTCCGGTTGTTAAAAGGCTTTCCCGTTTGCCGGTCTGCATTGATCCCACACATTCAGTTGGTATAAAAGATGTTGCGATGGATGGAATATTTGAGATATGTCACGCTGCGGCGCAGGGTATTATCGCAGGGGCAAATATGCTTTTAATAGAGGCTCACCCTAAACCAGAGATGGCTCTTTGTGACGGAGCCCAGGCAATGAGAATGGATGAGCTGGAATATCTTATTGAGGATATTAATATTGCCCGAAACGCCTATTTGCAGAGAAAAGAAATTGCCCAGAGACAGCTTTTTAAGAAATGGAAGGGACATTAGAATATTAAACATTTAAGGTCAAGAAGGTGACAATGGAATGCAGATACATACAATTTTGCATGCTCCTTATGAAGATATAGGGAACATTAAAAGTTGGGCGCAAAAAAATGAATGTCAGATTTCAAAAACACATATTTTTAACGGCGAAAAGTTTCCGGAAGATTTATCTGAAATCGATTTTTTGCTTATTATGGGCGGCCCAATGTGTGTTTATGATGACAATGAATTTCCATGGCTTATTCATGAGAAAAAATTTATTGAAAAGGCTATAAATTCCCCTATAAAAAAGATACTTGGGATATGTCTTGGAGCTCAGTTGCTTGCCAATGTCCTTGGAGCTGAGGTAAGAAAAAACAGAGTGAAGGAAATTGGCTGGTTTCCTGTTAATTTAACAATGGATGGAAAGGAACATCCTGCTTTTAAGGATGTTCCAGGCGCATTTAATGCTCTTCACTGGCACGGAGATACCTTTGATATTCCTTTAGGAGCAAAGCATATTGCATTTTCTGCTTTTTGCGAAAATCAGGCATTTTCTTATGAAAATATAATTGGACTTCAATTCCATCCTGAAGTTAACAGGGATTTGCTTGCTGGTTTTCTGAAAGATCCGGGAATGGAGCTTATTCCTTCACTTTCAGTTAATAATCCTGAGAGCATGATGAAAAATCCTTTAAATTTTTTGAATATTGAAAAAATATTGTATGAATTTATAGATAATTTTATTGAAAAATGCTAATTATATAATAATTTTTATTCAAGTTCTTTTAGTGTTTCTTCAAGGCTCTTTATTGTAAAGGGTTTGGAAAGCCTTGCATAAAAGCCGAATTTTTTGTATTGCGACATTACCGGATCATTGGAATATCCGCTTGAAACAATTGCTTTTAACGCCGGATTAATTTCTTTTAGCCTGATTATTGTTTCTTTTCCCCCCATTCCCCCTGCTATAGTAAGATCTAATATAACAAAGTCATAAAGGTCGCCTTTTTTTAATTTTGTTTCATATTTTTTTATTGCTTCCTGACCGTTTGAAACAGCCTCTGTTTCGTAGCCCAGCATAGATAACATTGATGATAAAGTTTCCTGAATCATTAGTTCATCATCCATGATAAGTATTTTCTTTGATTTTAACGAGTCAGATGTATTTTTTTCATTTACTTGAGAAAAATAAGGATTGAAAAGATTTTTATCTTTTGATTCCTGGGAGTTGTAAATGTTTTTATGACCTGTGGCAGGAAGATAAATGGTAAACTCAGTTCCTGCGCCAATTTCTGAAGAAACTAAAATATATCCATTATGTTTTTGTATTATTGAATGTGTTGTGGCAAGCCCCAAACCGCTTCCTGTTTTCTTGGTTGTAAAATAAGGGTCAAAAATATTGGGTATAATTTCCAGAGGGATGCCCTGTCCTGTATCTTTAATTTTTATTTTAAGGTAGTTTCCTTCGGCAAGAATAGATGAGTATTGCCTGGTTGATATTATTTCATTTTCAATTTCAATGCTTATGGCTCCGCCGTCAGGCATTGCCTGTCTTGCGTTTACAATAAGATTTGAAAAAACCTGTTCTATCTGGGAGCTGTCAGCTTCAACTGTCCATAAATTTTCTTTTGAATTTAATGCCCATTTTATATTAGAACCACTTAAAACAATTGAGGCTATATCAAATATCAATTTACTTATGTTTATTTCAGTTTTTATTGGGTTTCCCCCCTTTGAAAAAGTCTTTAACTGATTAACCAGATTGGTCGCCCTTTCGCAGGCTTTTTCAGCATCCTGAAGTTTTTTTTCAAGTTTTTCAGGTTTATTAATAATTTTTTGACAAAGGGATATGTTTCCGAGAATAGCCATTAAAAGATTGTTGAAGTCATGGGCAAGCCCTCCGGCAAGGAGTCCAAGAGATTCAAGTTTGGCAAATTTTATTTTGTCAATATCATACTGTCTTTTTTGGGTGATATCTTCTTTGACTGCGACAAAATGAGAAACAACTCCTTTTTCATCAGTTATTGGTGATATATATGCCTGTTCCCAGAATAATTCTCCTGTTTTCTTTTTATTGCATATTTCACCTTTCCAAGTCATTCCGGCTGAAATTAATTTCCATAGGTTCTTATAAAACTCATCGGGGTGATTTCCTGACTTTAATATTTTCGGATTTTTTCCCAATGCCTCTTCAAAGGTGTATCCTGTCATTTCTGAAAATCTTGGATTGACATACTCAATATTGCCTTTTTTATCGGTTATAACAATGGAAACAGGACTGTGTTCAATGGCATTTATGAGCTTTCTCATTTCATTTTCTACTTTTTTTCTTTGCTCTATCTCATTTTCAAGATTTTTGTTGGACTGGATAAGCTCTGAAGTCTTTTTAATAACCATATTTTCCAGATTATTTTTTATGTTTTCCAGTTCGGTTTGAGCAAGATTTTTGGCTTCAATTTCTTTTTGCAGTATTATGTTTTTGTCCGTTAATTCTTCAGTTTTTTCTCTGACCTTTTCATTTAATCCTGCTATCATCTCACGGATTTTTTCTGCCATAATATTCATTGTTTCAGAAAGCATTGTTAGCTCAGAATAGCTGTCTCTTGGAAAATTTATCCTGTATGCTTGATCTTTATCTAATTGTCTGGTTTCATTAATGAGAAAATTAAGATTTTTATAAATTTTGTTATATCTGAATAAAATATTAATAATTGCAAGACATGATATAAATAAAAGGAATAATGAAATTAGCAACGCAAAATTTTCATATTTCTGAATTCTTTTCTGATAAATTAGGGTTAAGCGAATGATCGTTTCATTGATTTGGTTTTGATTTTTTTGTAAATCATCAGATATTTTTTCTCCATTAATGGTGTTTTCATGGAGATTGTTAATAAACCCTTTCATTGTTTGGGAGTGAAGGGTAAGGGTTTCTGCCATCAGGGTATCAATGGGATCATTGGAAAGCATGTCAAGCTTGATGGAATTTTTGATAATATTTTCAAGAGCTTTGAGCATTTGTTGCTGCTTATTCGGATTTTTAATTTCATTTATGTTTTGATATATGAGAAAAAAATTGGTTAGAGAATGATATACATTAATAAAAGCCTCAAGATGCTCATCAGCATGATCTTCCGGAGAGAAGTTTTTCATGACTTTGGTATGTAAAAAAAGATTAAAAAGGTGATTTTTATGATATTCAACCAGAAATTCACTATCTCCGGTAAGTTTATCGATTAATAAGAAAATATTTTTCTTTATTTCATGATTATTTTTGCTGTTTAGTATCTTTTTTTCAAATAAGTCCTGCGTTTCGGAGATAATGTTTTTTGCTTTGGTTTTATGAGAAAATAAACAATTATTTTTAAGGTATTTATAGTTTGAAATTATTAAACTATATTTTTCCTCTGTAAATTCATTATTAATTAATTCTTTTTCAAGCAATAAATTCTGGTTAAAAATATCTTTTAATGTTAAAAGAATTCCAAGGGTTTTTCTGTCGCTGTTAATTAGAAAAAAAATGGTAGTGGATATGATAAAAGACGCTATTACAAGAAAAAGCAGAAAATAATTTAATTTAATATCTTTTTTTATGCTAAGCATATTATTTATATTTTTTATCTGTTGGAAATTCCTTTTTTTCCCAGTTAAGAAAACCGCTTTTAAGGATTAAAATATCTTTTTTTCCTGATTCATAAATGTATCTTGATAAAAAATGTCCTCTTCCGCCTGTTTCACAAAAAACTATCCATTTTCCTTCGGGCAGTATTTTTTTTTCGGCGACCATTATATCATCTATAATAAAGCTATGAATTTTACATTTTGTTTTAATAGTTAGTTTATCTGCTTTATGCACATGATCAAGTGAAGTGTCCCTGATGTCAATAAAAGAAAAAATGGGATTTCCTTGTTTGTCTAAACAGTTGGTGGCGTCTGATTCCATGATGAGCTTATGTAAATCTTCAGGTTCTATATAATTCACAGGATTATCTGGTATTTTTTTAATTGAATTAAGGGGAAGTCCTGATTTCATCCAGTCATTAATGCCTCCGTTATAGATTTTTATGTTATTGAACCCTGATTTTCTGATGGCGACCGCCATCTTATATGAGTAAACTCATGTATAACCCATTCAGTAGGTTACGATGAGTTTATCTTTGTCTTTTCCAAGAATATCAGCTTTTATAATGGCTTTGTCAGGGGGTATATTTACAGAGCCTGGAATATGATGATGGTTATGGATTATTTCATTTAAAGTATTGATAAGGATGAAATCAGTTTCTTTTTTTTCTCTTTTTTCAAGAAGTGTTTTTAATTCATCTGTGGTGATAAAATCAAAGTGTTCCATCGAAAAAACAGATTGGGAAGAAAAAAAACAATAAAGAAATGATATAATAAAGATTTTAACAATTAAAGTTTTTAATTTCATTAAACCGTCCATTAATTTTATTTTTTAAAAAATTATATCATTTTTTAAGCTTTTGTCAAAATATAGTTAAAGGAACCTCTAAAAATTAAAATTTTATTTCAATATTATAAGGTAATATCTGATTAAATATGACTACCCCGTCAGGCTTTGGCTGCCGCCCCTTCTTAGAAGGGTAATTCCCCTTTTTTAGATGGTTGCCCCGCAGTGACGGGGTGTTTTCTATAAAATAAGCTTATTTAATCAGATATTACTATGTTTAATCATCACTTCCTGACAAAAAAAAAGTATTATAAAATGTCATTCCAAGCAGAGCGAGGAATCTTAAAATGAATTTTTAGAAGTTGTCATAGTAATATTAAAGAAACTTTAATTTTTTGCTATGTAATATTAATGTAACAATTATTTAACAGTACTGTAAATACCTTTTACTATAACTTTTCTTATTCAAAAAAATTAAGGAGGATTTCCATGTTAAAATTTAAAAAATTAATTGGAACTTTTGCTGCGGCAGCTTTTCTTTTTGCTGGAGCAAACAATGTAATGGCAGATGCAAAGGTTGAGGCAGGTATAGAAGACTACAAGAAAGTAAGTGGTATTTCAGGCAAGCTTTCAAGCGTTGGCTCTGACACACTTGCAAATCTTATGACTATGTGGCAGGAAGAGTTCAAAAAGGACTATCCAAATGTTGACATACAGATTCAGGCTCAGGGTTCTTCCACAGCTCCACCTGCATTAACAGAGGGAACATCAAGCCTTGGACCAATGAGTCGTCCTATGAAGGCAGAAGAGATCAAGGCATTTGAAGATAAGCACGGTTACAAACCAACTGAAATTAAAGTTGCCATTGACGCCATCGCAGTTTATGTTCACAAAGACAATCCTATTAAAGAATTAAGTTTCCCACAGGTTGACGCTATTTTTTCAACAACCAGAAAATGCGGTTTTAACGAAGAAGTGACAAACTGGGGACAGCTTGATGTTGAAGGTAAACTTGCAAAACAGGCAATACAGCTCTTTGGCCGTAACTCAGTTTCTGGAACATATGGCTACTTCAAAGAAAAAGCGCTTTGTAAAGGCGACTACAAGAAAAACGTTAATGAACAGCCAGGCTCTTCCGCTGTTATAAACGCAATCGCAGAATCTCCAAACGGAGTCGGTTACTCAGGCATTGGTTATCTTACAGCTAATGTAAAGACAGTCGCTCTTTCAAAGAAACC
The DNA here is from genome assembly GCA_020720325.1 of Desulfobulbus propionicus. Lineage (GTDB taxonomy): Bacteria > Desulfobacterota > Dissulfuribacteria > Dissulfuribacterales > DYOW01 > DYOW01. The sequence goes on along the minus strand of DYOW01000027.1, from coordinate 13,421 downwards.
GGGAGATGAGGCTTATACCCCTGAAGTGCAGAATGTTCTTTCAGGTAAATATCCTCTTTCAAGATTCCTTCTTATCTATGTTAACAAAAAACCAAATCAGCCAGTGGCTCCTCTTGAAAAAGAATTTGTGAAATTGGTTCTTTCAAAGCTTGGACAGGGTGTTGTTGTCAAAGACGGCTTTGTTCCCCTTCCAAAGAAGATTGTTGATGAAGAATTAAAGAAACTTGACTAATTAATAGTTGAATTAAAAATCAAACAATTGTTTTTTTAATAAATTAAAGGGATTTGTGAACACTTATTTTGCAAATCCCTTTTTATTGTAAAAATTTTTTTAAGAAAATAAAAAATTCGGGGATTAAAAGGGATGGAGTCATCAGGTAATAATTTTATTTTTCAGAAAGATGATAAAAAAATATTAAAGAGAAGAAAATGGCGTTCTTTTCTTGACAAATTTGCCAAACAATTTATAGCGGTCATGGGCGGAAGCATTATACTTGCGATACTTTTAATATTTTTCTATCTTTTTGGCGTTGTTTTGCCTCTTTTTCAGGGAGCTAAAAGCAATAAAGAGGCAAATTATGCGACTATTTCTCCTAAAGCCGGTGACACCCTTTATCTTGATGTTGAGGAGCAGAGCGAGCAGGCAATCCGCTATACTTCAAATGGATATATTATTGTCTTTAAAACGAAATCAGGCTCAGGTGTTCTTGAAAAAAAATTGCCAGTTCCCAACGGTGTTGCCATAACCTCTATAGGAACATCAAAGCATGCCAGAGGTCTCGTTGCTCTTGGTTTGTCTGACGGAACCGCTTTGGTTGTAAAGCATTCCTTTGAAGTGAGTTATGAAGCCAGAGGTGATGAAAACAAAAGGGTTATCACTCCTAAAATTGAAATGCCTTTTGGTGATGAAACAATTATTGTTGATGAGAATGGAAAACCAATTAAGGCTCTTTCAGTTCAGGCTTTTGAATCTGAAACAATTTTGGCAGGCGCAAATGAAGAGGGTAAAATTTTTCTTATTTCATTAACCAGGGATGAATCCTTTCTTGGTGGCGAAGGGGAGTTAAAAACCGATAGATATATTGTGTCCGGTTTTAAGGGAAAAATAGCTTATTTATTTATTGATGACGCTATTGAGCATATTTTTGCTATTAATCAGGATTCAGAGGTTTTTTTCTATGACATTAAGAATAAGGAAAAACCAGTCCTCCTTGGAACAAATTTTTTATTTAGTGATGGCAAATTAACATCAGCTAACCTTCTTCTTGGAGGAGTTTCTCTGATTGTAGGAAATGACAAGGGCAGAATATCCCAGTGGTTTTATGTTAAAGATGAAAACAATAAAAAAGAGTTAAAACTTATAAGGGACTTCAAACAATTTACAAACAGCCCCATAGTAAAAATAGCATCTGAAAAACAGAGAAAAGGATTTATTGCCACAGATAAAGAAGGTAATATCGGAATTTATTTTTCAACATCAAACAGACTTCTTCTTAATGAAAAAATATCAGAAAGTGAGGTAAAACACATTGCGTTTGCTCCTCATGGAGACAATATAGTGGCGGAAGATTCAAAGGGGCAGTTCCATTATTATTCCATAGACAATAAATATCCTGAAATATCATGGTCATCTCTCTGGGGGAAGGTATGGTATGAAGGATATAAAAAACCGGAATATTTATGGCAGTCATCTGCCGCGACTTCTGATGTTGAATATAAATTCAGCCTTATTCCTCTGACATTTGGCACTCTTAAAGCGGCTTTTTATACCATGATGTTCGCCATACCCCTTGCAATCATGGGCGCTATTGCCACAGGTTATTTTATGAGACCCGAGCTAAGGCAGTTTGTCAAGCCGACAATAGAAATCATGGAGGCTATGCCAACGGTTATTTTGGGTTTTCTTGCAGGTTTGTGGCTTGCTCCACTTTTTGAAAAAAATATCCCTGGAATTTTTCTTATTGTGATTTTGTTTTTTCCCACCACCATGTTTGTTTCTTATCTATGGCACTTTTTGCCAGAGACATTCAGGAGAAAACTCCCTGAAGGAACAGAGCCTTTGCTTATAATCCCTCCAATTCTTCTTTTGATTTATGTTTGTATGTCTATAAGTCCGCAATTGGATGTTATGTTTTTTGATGGCGACACCAGGATATGGATGACCAAAAATCTTGGAATAGTTTTTGACCAGAGAAACACTGTAGTTGTTGGCATTGCAATGGGTATCGCAGTTATTCCTATTATTTTTTCAATTGCGGAAGACGCTGTTTTTGCAGTTCCCAAACATCTGTCTGACGGTTCCCTTGCCCTTGGAGCAACTCCTTGGCAGACCCTTTTAAGGATAGTTCTTCCAGCGGCAAGTCCTGGTATCTTTTCCGCATTAATGATTGGACTTGGACGCGCTGTTGGTGAAACCATGATTGTTCTTATGGCAACCGGAAATACCCCTGTCATGGAATTAAATATATTTCAGGGGTTAAGAGCGTTATCAGCAAACATTGCTGTTGAAATGCCAGAGGCTGTTCTTGGTTCAACACATTACAGAATTCTTTTTCTTTCTGCCCTTGTGCTTTTAACATTTACTTTTATTCTAAACACTGTCGCTGAATATGTAAGGCAGAATCTCAGAGCAAAATACGGAAAGCTTTAATATTTTAATTTAGAGGTTAAGAGGTAAAAATGAAAAAATGGTTTTCAAGCGGTAATGCTTATATCTGGATGGTATCAGGCGCTGTCAGCATATCTATGATTATAGTTATAGGGCTTCTTTTTTTAATAGCTATAAATGGTCTGGGATATTTTTGGCCAAAAGATGTCTGGGAATTAAATTATCAAGACAGAAGCGGAAAAACAATCAAGCTTATTGGAGAATTGCATAATGAAGAAAGAATAAGCGCAAAAAGATTACAAGAAGCTGGCATAGAAACACCGCCTGGTCAGAATTTTGTCACCCGTTATCTCTTAAAGGTTGGAAACAGGGAGTTTGGAAATGATTTTCGCTGGATTGAGCAGTTTAATATTGAGAATAAGGAGCAGGGGATAAAAACCCCAGAAAAATTACTTGTTGTGGAAAGACTTGCATGGGGAAATCTTTACGGAAATTTTGTGGCATTAAAAGAAAAAGGAAAAGTAGTTGCTAAAGATGAGCCTGGTTATATTGAACTTCTGAAAAAGGTTAGTGAAGTTTCTGAAAAAAGAAAAGAAATAGAAAAGATTTCAAGGAAAGATGTGGGGGAAATTAACTCTCTAATTGAGCAATTAAGGCTTGATGAAAGAAAGCTTGAGCTGGATAAAAGAAAAAACGAAACCACAATGAAACCCCTCTTGGAAAAGAAAAAAATACTTGAAGAACAGTTTAAGGGGCTTCAAAAAAAACTTGATGAATTAAATGCTGTTATTAAGATAGATTCCATTGATGTGCAGCTTGCTGACGGAAAAATTGTTGATGTTCCCCTAGGCAATATCACAAAGGTTTATGAGCCTAATTCATTTACTATTTTTGAAAAAATAATTTTTTATGCCCATAAGTTTTTTGGATTTTTGTATGAAGAACCAAGAGAGGCTAATACAGAAGGCGGTATATTTCCTGCAATTTTTGGAACCGTTGTGCTTGTTATGATAATGTCAATAATTGTGACGCCTTTTGGCATTATCGCTGCGATATATCTTAGGGAATATGCAAAACAGGGGCCTTTTGTAAGGCTATTAAGGATTGCCATAAACAACCTTGCCGGAGTTCCTTCTGTTGTTTACGGTGTTTTTGGTCTGGGATTTTTTGTATATTTTTTAGGTGGAAATATTGACAGGATATTTTTTCCGGAATCTCTTCCCCATCCCACACTTGGCGCTCCATGTCTTTTATGGTCTGCGGTCACGCTGGCGCTTCTTACGCTTCCAGTTGTTATTGTTTCAACCGAGGAGGGACTTGCAAGGGTGCCTATAACATTAAGAGAAGGAAGCCTTGCCCTTGGAGCGACAAAATTTGAGACTTTATGGAGGGTTATTCTTCCCCTTGTTTCCCCTGCAATGATCACTGGACTTATTCTTGCTGTGGCAAGGGCAGCAGGAGAGGTTGCGCCTTTGATGCTTGTGGGTGTTGTTAAGCTTGCGCCATCTCTTCCACTTGACGGTTCTTTTCCTTTTGTGCATTTTGATAGAAAATTTATGCATATGGGCTTTCATATTCATGATATAGGCTTTCAGAGCCCTAATGTTGACGCTACCAAGCCTCTTGTTTATGCCACTGCGTTTATTCTTGTCGCGTTAATTTTCTTGTTAAATTTTGCGGCAATCACAATAAGAAATCATCTCAGGGAAAAATATAAGGCTCTTGGATCATTATAAAAAATTTGATATAAAAAGGTGAGGATTCTATGAACAATACTCAGGAAATGATTACGGAAAAAAGTTTTGATTTTGATGATGCGATGAAGGCGCTTGCAAAGCCTTTACATCTCTTAAAGGATGATGATATTGCAATCCGCGTGAAGGATGTCAATCTTTTTTACGGGACAAAACAGGCTCTTTTTAATGTAAATATGGTGATACCCAAAAAAAGGGTCACTGCTTATATCGGTCCCAGCGGATGCGGTAAGTCAACGCTTTTAAGATGTTTTAACAGGATGAATGATCTTGTTGACGGATGTAGGGTAGAAGGCGAGGTAATTCTTGATGGTGAAAATATATTTGACCTCATAGTTGAGGTTGCAGAACTTAGAAGAAAGGTTGGCATGGTTTTTCAGAAACCGAACCCATTTCCAAAATCAATATACGAAAATATTGCTTACGGTTTAAGGATACAGGGCATTAATAATAAAAGCAAGCTTGATGAGATTGTTGAAAGATCATTAAAAAGGGCTGCTTTATGGGAAGAGGTTGCTGACAGATTGCAGGATAACGCACTTGGTCTTTCTGGCGGACAACAGCAGAGGCTTGTTATCGCAAGGGCAGTCGCCATAGAACCTGAGGTGCTTCTACTTGATGAGCCTTGTTCTGCGCTTGACCCGATTTCCACATTTAAGGTTGAAGAACTTATTGACGAATTAAAAGTTCATTATACAATAATAATAGTCACACATAATATGCAGCAGGCTGCCAGGGTTTCTGATTACACTGCTTTTATGTATCTCGGTGAGATGCTTGAAATGCAGGACACAAAGTCCTTGTTTACCAATCCAAAGGACAAGAAAACAGAAGATTATATAAGCGGCAGATACGGTTAACCAAATATAAATATTAAAATTTTTAATTAAAGGTGTATAAAAATGGAAAAAATAGACTTTACCAGACATATAAGCAAAGGTTTTAACAGGGATCTTGAAATTATATTTAATGATGCCAACAAAATGTTTAAGCTTGTTGGAAAACAGTATGACAATTCCCTTCTTGCTTTTTTTAATAATGACGAAAAATTATCCCATGATGTTATTGCTAATGAAGAAAAAGTAAATTCCCTTGAGTGTGACATATCTGAAGAATGCGTAAAGATTTTTGTCTTGAGACAGCCTGTGGCAAGCGATATTCGATTGGTGTTAACCGTTTCAAACATAATTAAGCTTCTTGAAACAATAAGTGATAAATGTGTTAATATTGTAAATATCTCCCACTCATGCGGAGAAAGATCTGAAGGTATTAAATTAAATTCCATTAATAAATTAACACTTGATGTAAGAAGCGCCCTTGATATGACCCTTGATGCATTCAATCATCTGGATAGTCTAAAGGCTCTTATGGCAATAAAAATTTGTTTTGAAGCTCAAATGAATCATGAATCCATTACAAGGCAGTTAATACTTGATATGATGCAGGATGGTCCTTCATTTAAAAAGAATCTTGATATGCTCTGGTTTGCAAATATCATTGCAGATATTAATGATAATATTTCAAATATTGGCAAGGTAATAATATATCTTGTTAAAGGCAAGGATATGAAACATGCAGACATACAAGAAATAGAAAACGAAGTCAAAGGAAGTCATAACCATTAATTTAAGAAGTGTTAAGTTAAAAAAGTGTTAAGCTTAAAGTTAAGGTATAATTAATTTTTATTTAAATTTTTTTTTAAACTTAAAACTTAACACTTAAAACTTCTTTTACGATACTATCTGCCCAAGGGGTATTCTTCTATCCCGCACATAAACATTACCCGGAATTGATTTGGCATATTTTTTTACTTCCGCAGCCCTTTTGGAAATGCTTTCCAGGTCAACCCTACCCACACAATCAACAATGGAAAGCGATACTGATATAAGCGGATATTCCCTTTGCACTCCGTCCCTTCCTGCGGCAAATATTATGCCTTTTTCCTTGTCTGTCTCATTATAGTGAAATAAAACAAGTTTTCTGAAACATCTTATTATTGATTGGCAGATTCTTTCAACCTTTTCAGGCGTTGTGATTGTTATAAAATCATCTCCTCCGACATGTCCGATAAAATCTTCTTTATTTCCATGTCGTTTTGTGGCCCAATTCATAATTTTTCCGATTAACAGGATAATTTCATCGCCTTTCTGGAAACCATATGTGTCGTTATAAACCTTAAAATTATCAAGATCAGCGTAAATTATGCTTATAGACTCGTCAAGTTCCATTTTGCTTTGAATCTTTTTTTCAATTGATACATTCCCCGGAAGACCAGTAAGAGGATTAGCTCCCCTGGCAATTTCAATCTGAGCATTTGATGTGTAATCAAGGATTTTTTGAACGGAAACAATGCCTGCAAGTTTTCCCTTGTCTGTAATTATAATATCATCGTATGCGCGGAAAGAATCTCTCCTTGTGGCTTCCTCGGCAACCCTCTCAATTGGCGCATTTATGTCAAATATAAGGGGGGTAGTGTCCATTAGTATGTCTATTGCCCTTTGGTTATATAAAGCTGAGCCAAAATGAGCGCCAAGTTCTTTATTGAGGTTATAGCTCATGACAAGACCAATTGGCATCTCATCCTTAACAATCACCACGCCGCTTATTGGTCTTGATTTTTCAAGGGCTTTCTTAACTTTAAGTGTAAGTGTCCCTGATGAGAATGAAATGGGTGTTTCCATAATATTATATATTGGAAATGATATGAAGTGGGTTGACTTGGACCTTATTTGTCTTTGTGTAAAATTTTGTAATATTTCATTTTCAAGAAGAGGTTTGGGTAGTTGAGGCATTGACAGGTAATATCCCTGACCATAATGAATTCCTATCCCCATAAGGGAGCTTAATTCTGTCTGGGTTTCAATGCCACAGGCAATAATTTTTGAAGATATTTTTTCAGAGAAGGTCAGCATTGATTCCACAACTGCCCTTTTAATAGGATCAGAATTAATTCCTTGTATGAGAGATGCGTCAAGTTTTATATAGTTTGGTCTTAAATTGGCTATGTTCCAAAGATTTGAGAGACCGCTTCCCACATTTTCAATGGAAATCAGATAGCCCTTTTTTTTGAGGTTATCAAGGTTTTTTAGGATTATGTTGTAGTCTTTTATAGTTTGTTTGTCTGTAATCTCAATAACTATATTTGATGGATTCAGATTTTTTTCAGAAATAAACTGAAGGATATTGTCCAGTGTCAAATCGGTGGAAAGCAGTGTTTTGGGGCGGATATTAAAAAAAATCTTTTGATGGCGGGCTAATTGACCGATATTTTCTGCGGCAACCTCAATGCATTTTTTTTCGACTTCACTTAATTTTCCCATTTCCTCGGCAAGCTCAAAAAGCATCATTGGGGAGGTGTAATAAATCCCTGAAGGCAGTTGTGTGAAGGCTTCCCAACCCAGTATATTGCCTGTGGAAAGTTCAACCACAGGTTGATAGGCAACACTTATTAGTTTGTTGTTAATAATATCATTTAAGTGACCTTTAATCTTATTTTTTGAAAGATCAAAAGTTAATTGTTTCTCGCTTTGATGTATGATGGAGTCTAAAAGTTCCTGATTTGACAGGTCTTCTGTTAGTATCACAGGAGAGTGAAGGACATCCATTGAAAGCGACTGTCCCGTAAGCTCAATCATTTTTCTGCTTATTATCTGATTTAATTTTATTTTTAACAAAAAAAGGAGATCATTTATTTCATATTCAGTAAGTTTATAAATATTTATAAGGAGCATGCTTTTTCCCTGGTTAAAAGGAAATGGATAAACTATATTTTGTAGGGTTGGGATGTCCTTATAGATGTTATTTATGGATTTTTCAATTTCTTTTTCAAGCTGGTTTATAACTTCAGCGCCATAAATATTTTCAAGTGAAAAATAATTTTCAATGGATAAATTTATCAGGGCAAATTCCTTGCTGAATGAATCAATTTTATTTAGTTCAAGATTGGAATCAATTATTTCATTGGAATCCACCTTAATGGGCATGGATTGCCATTTTATGTTGTCGTTTTTTTCTTTATCTTTATTCCAGTTAAACTTTATCATAATTTACATAAAACTTTATTTTCGAAGCAGTAACAATACTTTTGCCTGTCCATAAAAAGGTAAGCGCCCATAAAATTTCCAGAAAAATTAATACAGGCACATTGTAAAGGTAATCATAAGAATAGGTTACACTTATGCTTTTCGGAATAAAATCGCTTTTATAAATAAATTTAAGGACTATTGCATAGAAAATAGATATCAGAGCCATTATTTGATATGCGCTTATCTTCATATTTCCCCTGAAATCCGCCCTTAAGGTTTCTGAAAAAAATCTCCATAATTGTGTCACTGTAACAGATAAAATCAACGATAATGTGAAGAATTTATTAAAAAACAGTAACAATGAAATAATTCCTGTGACAAGATAGATAATGGATGTAAGTGATTGAACAGGTATAACCTTTTCTCCGTCAAGATTGGATGCGTACGAAATCTTTTTTGTTTTGCCGTAAAAGATATGATAATAATTTTTAAATATATTTTGTATGACTTGTCCTGATTCATTTAATTTTTTTCCATAGCAGCATCCAAAACTAAGACATGCAAGCCTTCCCAGAGATTCTCCGAATGTATAAGCTACTGCCATTGCGGCAAGGACAGGAAGAACAGGTATTTTACCTTCATTTAAGAAAAAAAAATTATTAAGGAGTGTGATAATTATTGGTGTTGTTATTATGCCAACAAAGGAAGCCCCGCCAATTGTAAGGGTTCCTTGTTTATTTTCAACAATCCTTGCAACAATTTTAGACGCAGGGATGCAAACTCCAAGAATAATTACGGTAAGAATTACTGTTTTAATTGGGGAAATCTGAACGGCAGATGTGAGAATAAGAAATATAAGAACGCTTATTGTATAAGAATTTGCATTAAAAAGACCATAATATGTAAGGTTTATGCCCTTCCAAAAATCATCATGTTCTTTTTTTTCAGGCAAAGTCGCTATAAACTGCCATTTTTCATTGGGTAGATTTTTTATCCCCCAGTATATCATAATAGACGAAACTATTGAGAGTAACGATATAAATAAATAGTTTTCAAGCATTTAATATAAGATTATAGTTTTTTTCCAATACCGGATCTTACTTTTACATCTGTTTCAACGATCTGCATTCCAAAACCAAAGGAATACCTGCTTTTTATATCAGTTCTTTTTTGATTGTTAATAAGGTCATCATAAAATTTCATCCTGTTCTTCTGGAAAAAAATGACAACTGTGCTGCTTCCCGGGCGAAAAAGGCTTTTAGGCTGACCTTTTTTAAGAAATAATCCTTTTTCCATTTTTTGAGGATTATTATATCCTTCTTCTGAGTAGCGCTGCACGATTTCTCCTATCATAAGGGCAACAACCTCAACCATTGCGACATAACCTATTCCTGTTCCGCCTTCAACATCAGTATTGATTATGGTTACAATCCTTTTATTTTTTGAATATGGAGTGACCACTGATATAACTGCCTGAGGATTACAAGAATGATATAATCCGCTGATTTCATAAAAATCTTCAACAATCCCGCTTACCGGACAATGATTGTAATGGTATTTATCCGGTGTAAGACGAAAAAGGGCATTTTCGCCGTATTTGAAAGTATTTAGCCAATATTCTTTTGCAAGCATTTCATTATAATTAAAAAATTTTTCTTTCAGGAAAAAAAATGAATTTTCATCTGTTGAGCCAATTAATAAACGTGAATCAGAAGGAGAGACAACCTCAAAGGGATCGTCATTCATTTTTCTGAAATCCTCGTATTTAATTCTTCTTTCGAATATTTTTCTTGGGGTATTAAGACTAGATGGCGGATCAAGACATTCATCCAGGTTAATGCTCATTTTTTTGAGAAATTTTTTACCGCCTGCAAGGGCATTTCCGATCTTGCTGTCATAGTTTATGAAGGCAAGTAGTTTGGAAAATCTTGGACTTATTAGGGCCTTAAATATAAGGTTTTTGTCTTCGTTTTTTGGGGAATATAAAAGCTTTACAATCTTATCGCCATAAAGCCTTTCGGTTATAATCTTACCAGTTTCCCGCTCTATATACTGGTGCAGCATTATTATCTCCTTTTTGGACAAGGGAATTATTAGATTTTATCTCAAGGTTTTTTAATGAAAGTATTGTAAGATTAATAAGTCTTATCAGCGCTTCAAAAGGAATTTTTTCTGATAAAAAATCTTTAAAGGCAGTGTCAATGAATTTTTCTTGTTCATTATTTCCAAGAACAAAAGATACGGCATTTTTAAGATTTGGGTTGTTTTCAGAATTTTTTTTAAGTAATTTTATTTCATCCTTTAGATATGCTATTGATTCTTCTATGTATTTTATTCTGAGGTCATTTCTGTAATAATCCTCAATGCTTTTATTAAAAATATGAGATTTGACACTTAAAGGGTCTTTTTTGTTAAGAGAAGAGGTTATTTCCCTGGTTATCCTTGAAGCAACATTTTTATAAGATTTTTCGTCAAGTCTTGAGTGAAGGTCTGACAAAGTTTCAACATAAATTGAAGGATCAATGTTTTCAAAAGATGTTTTTTTAAGATATGCAAGCAGGGCTTTTTTGAGTTCAAATAACGGGATTCTTGTATAACCAGGATATCTCCTGCTTGACCTGGTATTTTGGGCAAAGGACATTATTTCTTTTAAAAGCACATTAGGAGTTTCTTTTCTTATATAAATTGTGGGAATGCCTATTGCAGAGGCAAAGAATACCTGTCTCCTCTCGCTTTCAGTTGTGGGGTCATCAGGTATAAAATCATGCCTTAATTTATCTTTGGAAATAAGCATAAATGCGAGGTGAGTAAGAAGTATCTGAAATTCAACTGCCTTTGACATATCTTTTCCGAGATTTTCAAACAGGCTGTAAAATCTGCCCTCAAAGCCGGAAAAACCCATTTTGTTAAATTCTCTCAGGCGGTAAAGGAGATAAGGAGACATTTTTGCGTCAAAAATACCCATTAAAGCAAGATCTTTTTTTAATTTATCAAGATTTCCAGGCTTTCCGTCAAGAGCAGGCGTGGTGTTGGTGCTAAGTAAAGCCACAAGATAATCTATGGTTCTGAAATCCGGGACAAAGTCGCCTTTTAAGCGAAATATCCTGCTTATAAATTTATCGAGGGAATTTGGTCCAAATGGAGTAAAGGTTTTATTGAATATCTTTAGGTGCGCCTTTGTCTTCCATCTTCTCCAGAGCATTCTGAGATGGGTGTAATCAAGCTCATGAGGTAAAAAACCAAGAATTTTTTCAGGATGAAAATCAGTAAAATCAATACGATATGGCGCAGCAGTATATGTGCCCACAAAGAGTGGCAGGAAATGTTCAACAAATTTGATTACAAGATCGCCATAATATTTTTCTGTTTTATTGGCAAAACCGTTTGTGTCATTTTTCATCATATCAGTAAGCTGCATGCTTCCAATGCTGATATGGGTGCCATTATTGGCAAGGCTTATGTTTGAGGTGTTTGGCAATACCACGAGATTATTTGTCACAATACCCGCATCCTTTAATTTTGAAATGCAGTTTAACTGGCTTCTGCTAAGGGACTGGTGGCAAAGAAGCATATAGTTATATTTTTCTTCACCCCTGTCCCATCCCGAAAGACATGGGTTAATGAAGAGATCCATATAATAGGAGTCTGATATAAGCTCATTTAGCTTCCTTAGCCTGAATGGAGGCTGTGGGGAAAAATATATCAGGATTTTTTGATTGTTTTCCTGCAACTTAAATTTTATCTCTGCATATCTGCTTATTAATTGAATAAGCAAAAATCTGAGTGATGTCTCTTTGGAAAGCTCTGTGCCAAGAATATCAGTGGAGGAGGCGTGGGTTACGCTGAAAGAGAATACTTCAGGGGAAATATTGTCATTAAGGAAGTTTTTAAGTATTGCGGAACCAAAATTTTTAAGAATCTCAGGCATGAGCTCCTGTGTGCCTATTATGTCCACAAGGCTTAGTTTGAGCAGATAGCTAACAGGAATTCTTAACCATTTTTCATTATTATGCTCAAAAAAAAAATTGCTTATATCTGCTCTCTTTCCTGCTGATTTATTCGATTTATCAAGGGAAAGGTCAAAATCAAGGGTTTCAAGCGCAGGTGAAGAAAGGGTATTAAGCGGAAACCTTACCCAACTGTGCTCCCAGATGCCGTCAACATTTTCTGAGATGAATTTTTCAAGCTGTGGATTGTCTTTTGTATCAACTTCACCGCTTAATATCCTTTTTTTTATATTGGAAAGATAGCTTGATTTTTCAATGGAAATTGGCAAGTCAACTGAATTTCTGTCTCCAATTACAACTGTCTGGAATTCATTTTCACAACCAGCTGTGATATCACCCTCTGAAAAGGGTAAATTATTTTTTGAAATGAAGGTTTTGATATTTTTTATGTTATTAATCATTGAAATAAAAAAAATTTTACTTAGAATGTAGTTTGTTTTCAATAAATCAATTTATGAGAGTAAAAAGTCAATATTGTTACAAAACGATTAAATTAAAGTGTCGTTAATGTTTCTTAAATCTTATTAAAGTGAATATTTATTATGGAAGAAAATGTTAAATTAAATGATATTCTTATCCTTACCATTGTTTATTTCTTTATAGAAATAATCGGAGGATTTTATTATAATTCATTGTCCCTTATAGCAGACGCTGCGTTTATGGCAATAAATATTGCAGGTCAGGTGATCGCAATTTATGTGCAATATGTAAGCAAGAAACAGCCTGATGAAGATAATCCCTTTGGATACGAAAGGGCAAAGGTATTATCTGGTCTTATAAATGGAATGCTTGTGGGTTTTGTATTGTTTTATGTCCTTATTGAGACCTACCACCGACTTATGAAATCCTCTCCCATAGGGACAAATATGGTTTTGCTGATTGCTTTGTTTGGTTTTGCTGTTAACGGGTACGGGGTATTAAGACTTAGAAATCAGACATCAGACTTAAATATCAAAGGGGCTTATATTCATCTTTTAACAGACCTTCTTGGTTCTGTGGGTGTTGTTATATCAATGATTCTTGTGGG
>DYOW01000116.1 GCA_020720325.1 Desulfobulbus propionicus | reverse complement strand
GATATTGTCACAGGCGGTATTATCTGTCTTTTTTAATTGTCTGAATCATGATTCTCAAAATTTTTGGATTTACAGGATTAAATTCTGTTAATCCCCAAAATTCTATAAATTTAGGTTCAGACAATAAGAACACCCGGTCGCCTTAAGCGCCACCTGAAGAGATAAATTTTAAATAAAACATTCATTAAACTTACCACTTAAAACTCCTTTTCCCCTTAATTCTCTCCCAAAAACTCAGCTATCTCCCCTGAAATCTTCTCAAGGCTGTGTTCTTTATTGATATAATCCGTTGCTTTTCGTGAGATTTGCGCTGATAATTCATTATCTGTTATTAATAATTCCATTTTTTCATATAATTTATCTGAAATTTCATTATTTTTAATTTTAATTACAATATCATCAGGAAGTTCAGAAAACCATGCGTCATCAGAGACAATGCTAATTTTTCCAAGCCCAAGACTCCTTATTGTCACCGCTGATGTCTCACCCATTGAGGGATTTCTCAAATTTACTATGACATCAGAGTGATATAAAAAATTATTGAATAAATCCAAATCAATAAAACCGGTTTTTATTATATAATCGCACAGATATCTGTCGCAATAATCCCCCTCCCCTGCCATTATGTAAAAGATATTGCCGTATTGTTCCCTTAACTTAATTAATGTTTCGCATATAATATGATTTAATTTTGTAGGCGCAATATAGCCCAAAGAGCAAAATATAAAGGCATTTTCAGGGATATTATATTTTTTTAATAACATTTTCTTTTCTATTTGCTTAAAATCAACAATTTGCTCTGCCATATTAATTTTTTTTACTTTCTTTGAATCATTAACTGTTGAAATAATGTTATTGTAAGCATAATCGGAATGAACCATAAATTTATTATCAGAAATAAGTAATTCTTTGTTTAAGGCTAATTTATCTGATAAATCTTTCGCATGTAAAAGATTAGTCTTGTTTTTTATATATTTTCTTATTAAATGAATTCCCTTAGTATTTTCCATGCTATAAATCTTTGAATAAAGAGATTGTTTTGACTGATAGTATCCTATTATGAGATAGTAAAGAATCAAATCATGCAGAATAATCATTCCCGGATATTTAAGGGCAGTCTCATATATATAAGCATGAAATTCAGGATTGTTGCCTATATTATATATCCTGAAGTCATAATGCGTTAAATCCATTTCATGAGAATATGTAACCACATTAAAATCATTATATAATTTCTTATTCTGAAGTTTATAATTATCTATTAAAAGGGTTATGTCAAAATATTTGTTTAATCCATAAATCAACACCTCGGAATAATCGGATATTCCGCTTTTCATCGGTGGAAACGGGCTTAAATATAATAATTTTTTCTTCAAATATAATCTCCAAGCATGGAATTTATCACATGATCCCAGTTTATATTCATATCAGATATGGACTTTAGGGCTGCTTTACCCGCCCTTCTTGCCTCTTCCTTATTTTTTAAGAGAAAATCAATTTTTTTTGCAAGCATTTCAGGGTTTTCTTCCACTACATAGCTGTTTTCATTGTCCGTGATAAATTCAAGCGGGCCCCCTGCGTCAGCATGGACAATGCAGGGTTTTGCAGAAAAAAAAGCCTCAAGAGTGATATAACCGTAGTCTTCATCATAAGCGCCAAAATAAACCGCCAGACATCTGGAATACAAATCAATCTTTTCCTCCTCTGATATAAAACCAAGAAGTTTCACCCTTTCCTCAAGACTGTTTTGTCTTATATATTCTTTCAGATACTCTATTTCAGACTGGCTTCCCCCCCCTGCGATATAGATTTTTACATTTGTTTCAAGAAATTTTGCGGCGCTTACAAGCAGTCTTTGCCGCTTTAGCTTGTCAATCCTGCTTGGATAAAAAATAAAGTCTTCGTACTCCTTACAATTGAGTTTTTCATGATTTTTTGGGGGATGATACAGGGGAATTGAATCAATGTTATTATACTTTTTTAATCTTGCGGTGGTGTTTTTTGAGATGGTAAAGATGCGTCTGGCTTCCTTTATAAACTCATTGTCATTTTTTATAATGGTGTTTCTTAAAAATTCACCGTCAGGAAGTGTATGAAGGTCGCCAAAATCAGTATCCCACAAATCGTATGCCTGCCTGTGCTGGTGCAAAAGCCATAGCGCCTTGTTTGGATGTCTGACATAATAGGCGGGAAATTTTAATCCTATGACAAGGTCAATAACCTCGCCGTTTACCTCTGTTAAATCCATCATCCTGCCCATTAACATTGAATTTATAAGTGTTTTTGTGGGATACCACTTAAAGGGAATGGTGACGATTTCAGCCCTGTGTTTCCTTTTTATAAGCTCGTTTTTTAATAATTCCGCAAGTATCTCAGCCCCGCCGGTTATAAAAGGTATCTGAACAGAGGCAATGGCAATTTTCATATATCCTGACCTGTGAAATCCTTAAAAACAGTCTTAAATTCTTCTTCAATGACTTTATTTGTAAATCTTTCGGTATAATTTTGTACGCCGTTTTGAGTGAGAAACTCCAGATAATCGTCATTTTCATACAAAACCTTTATAGAGGCTGCGTATTCTTCAATATTATCGGATAAGATAAGCTGGTTTTTCCCTGCTGTCTCTGAAATTGCAGAGGTATCTTTTGCAATAACAGGAAGATACAGGCTCTGCGCCTCAATTACAGGAACACAAAATCCCTCATGATTGCTTGCGCATACAAAAAAATCACACCCGAGAAAATAAGAAAGCAGGGTATTTTCATCAGCCTGACCGTGCCAGAAAAAATTATTTTTTAATTTATACTTTTTTATATGAAATATTATGGCATCATAATAGGAAATTAAATCATCCCCACAGGTTCCTATAATATTTAACCGAATCTTGTCATGGTAGTTTTTCACAAAAAAATTAAGTATTTCTATTAAAAACAAATGATTTTTATTTGGGGCAAGCCTTCCCACAAATAGAAGATTAATAAAATCATCCTCAATTAATGTTTTAAGGATATTCTCATCCGGGTATAAATCCTTCCATTTATCAATATTATTAAAGGGCGGTATAATTGAAACATGCCCGGGTTGTGATTCTAAAAGTTCATTAATATTAAACATGGAAGGTGTGATCCAGAGTGAATCAGGAAATTTTTCAATCAATCTGATGGTTTGCTCCCTGCCATTTTTACACTACAATGCAATTTCCTTGTTAAACCTTAGAAAAAAATCTTCGGGAGTAATGTTATGATACCTGAAAATAATTTTGCAGCAGGCATTATATAATATCTCCTCGCCTTTTTCCCAAAAATTACTATGATGATAGATAATTACATTTTTTTTATTCTTAATAACATTATTTAATTCATTATGATCAATTTCTTTAACATATTCATTAAATAGATATTCACAATATACATAAACATTATATTTTTTAGATAATAAATTATATAAATATGCAATATCATTTCCTATTGCATCATATTTTGCAATAGTCTGATGCATTATAACAATGGTCATATTAGTTTTTATATCCTACGACAGCATAATTCTGAGATATTTTGAACCAGAAAAAAATATTCCTTATATCCTCATTATCAATAGCATCAGGCACAAAATTTCCGTCATTTAACCGTAAGATGTCAACATCAACAAAGCCTGTATATTTTACCAAAAATTTTAATGTTTCAGGGGGAATGGGATTTTTATGTGTTGGGTCAAGATAAAAATTACATGAGCCAACAATGATATTCTCTGGATTGGGTGTCTCAAATACGACCATCCCACCCGGTTTTAACGCTCTTTTAACCTCATCAAAGAGGGTTATCAAATCTTTTAACACAAGATGCTCCACAATATGAAAACCCGTGATAACAGATACGGAGTTATCCGGCAAAGATTGCAAGTAATTTATCGCATTTCCTTCATTTACATCTAAACCAGCATTTTTACAATATTCCACAAAAATCCTGTTAATATCAAGACCTTTGGGAGAATATCCCTGCTCTTTCAATAATTGCAGCCACTCTCCCCTTCCGCTCCCAATATCCAAAATATTCAAAGATTCTTTATCCTCAGACAATTTTTCAATATATGGGATATAAACCTTTAACCTCTGCCTGATTACATCCCGTGAGCCACGAAAACTGTCTTCAAACGCCGCGTACATGGAATCATAAAAATTTGTCTCTGCCTGAATGATATGAGTTGTTTCTTCTGAAGTGAGGGTTTCAGGAAGCCGTTTTTTTGCTTCTTCAATAAGATTGGTCAGATCTTTTTGTACAATCTTAAGATAATCCCGCGCATAGTCCACTGTTTTGAGATATAGATTAAATTCAGTTTTGTCTGCCTTTAATTTTAATTCTTCTTTATCGGCTTTTGTATTGACTTCAGTCTTATCAGCCTTTAACTCAAGATCTTTTTTATCTGGTTTGAGCTCGAGTTCTTTTTTGTCTGCTTTTAATTGTAATTCCTCGTCTAAATATGTTTTATCAGCTTTTAAATCTAGCTCAGAATAATCAACCTTATAAAATTCAAAGTTGGAAAAATTAGTCTCAGCCTTTGAAATATAAAGCTCAAGCTTATTCAGCAATGAATTGTGTCTTTTTTTAATTTCTTCTATATTAACCAATGAATATCTTTCAATTGCAGATAGGTTTTTTATAATTATCGGTAATGTTAATATTACGGTTATAAATCTTATAAAATACCCTATAAAGTTTATCTTATAAAGTTCAGATAAGATATACGGAATAAAAAGACCATTTATCTTTATATTATTTTTCTTGCCTTCTGCTGAGTAACGAATTTTTCCGATAATGGAAATCTTTTCAAGCTCACCTTTTTGGTATAATCGCAGATAATATTGTAATCCTTCATCATCAGGTTCTCTTCCCAAAATAGCCTTGTAGGCATAATAAATGAAATCTTCGTTATGATACTGTAAAAAATCATTTAATTCATAAATATCTTTATAATGAAACTTTTTTTCTGTATCAAATCTTTCAAAATTTAATGATAAATCCCCTGCCTTTTCAATAGTAACGCCGCATTTTTCCCTTTCCACCTCTTCATTAACAGACTGTAAAATCTTATCAATTGATATATCCCTTAAATTACTATTTGACATTATTTCACCTTCATAAAATTAAAATCAGC
>DYOW01000026.1 GCA_020720325.1 Desulfobulbus propionicus | reverse complement strand
TTTACAGGATAATAATTCCCATCTAATCCTGTTTATCCTTTAATCCTGAAAATCCTGATTCTGACAAAAAAATGATGGCAAAGGGAATTATCTCTGAAAATAATAGGTTTTGGCTTTACTTTTGCATGTATTAACAGACAAAAATACAGGCTAAAATAATTAATAATATTTATGTGTTAAATTTTTTTTACGATTTAAATATTAAGACTTATTAAAAGACAAAAAAAAGGTATTTTTTCAAGATGGAACCCAGGGCAATAGAACTATCTGCGTTGCTTGCGCCTTTTGCCGCTCATATTCCTCCTGAGAAAAAACAGCCTCATGAGCCTGTAAAGCAGGTTGAACCCAAGGAGCGGGCTACAATGGAGGCGTCAGGGGATAACAAGAGAGGTGTTTACACCCAGTATGAGCCGCCCATAATATTTAATGAAAGGCAAAGACGATACATTCACAGCCTGCTGCAAAGATGGGATATCACAAATTATGAAGAACTGGAGCTACTCGCATATCTTGATACTGAAAAGAAAAAAATTGTAATTGAAATAAGGACAAAAAAAGATAAAAGACTGATAAAAAGATTTTATCTTGACGAGGTAAAAGACATTGATTCCCACGGCATTATTATTGATAAAAAGGTATAATCCCTTAACAGCAGAAAAAAATATTTGATTTTTAACCTATCCAGACGGTTTTTTTGAAATCCTTGATGCCTTCGACAATATGATTGGTGGAACCCCTGTGACCCACTTTCAGTTCTGATTCAAGCTCAAAATATTTAAGGCATGTGCCGCAGGAATATATCTCCACCCCCATTTCTTCAAATGCCCTGAGAATTGGCAGGTAATCTTCTTTTATGGTGGCAAGCCTTACGCCTGTATTTAAAAAGAAGATTGTATGTGGTATTTCTTTTGTCACCTGTATTGTCTCAAAAAACGCCTTCATAAGTATCTCTCCAAGTTTTTCATCCTTGCCCATGGTGTCAGAGGCTATAATAAGCAGCGTGTCTTTTTCTGTCTCTTTGATTGTTTCATTTTCCTTTGCGGGAATTTCGCATGGAAAGCCTTTTACGATTTTTATCCGCCAATAATTATCTTCTGTAAAATTTTCAGAATAAAGACCTTTGGTGGTTGCAAATCTTGTAATATTTTTTACAGACACTTCATTATCCAGAAGAATTTCAAGAATTCCTTCGTTTATTTTGGATAATGCCTCGTCAAGCATTAAAACCGGTTTTGGACAGGATTGTCCCCTTGCGTCAATAAGCATTAAAAAACTCCTTTGGATAAGAAATTATGGCGAACTAATAGGAATTAAAGAAATTTATTTTTAATACAATAGGTTAGATAAAAACAATTTTTTTAATTTAGTATTTATGAAGGTAAAAGTCAAATTGATATTATCTATGATTATAATTGTATTGATAGGTATTGTTTATGTATATGCAGGTCTTTATTATTTAGCGATTAAAAGCTTTATTTCACCTGTTCCCAGATTTCGTCAAGTTTCTCAATTGTCAAATTGTTTATATCAAGATTTTTTTCAAAGATAACGGATTCCATTTTTTTGAACCGTGAAATAAATTTGTCTGTTGTAAAATTTAATGCCTCTTCAGGGTTTATTTTCAGGTGTCTTGAGAGATTGCAGATTGAAAACATAAAATCTCCAAGTTCCTCTTTTATATTATCGTGATTATTTGAGGAAATTTCATGTTTTAATTCTATTTCTTCTTCTTTTATCTTATCCCAAATATCATCAGCTTTTTTCCAGTCAAAGCCTATTCTTCCAGCTCTTTCGCCAATCCTGAATGCCCGTTGAAGGGCAGGGAGGGACCTTGGGACATTTCCAAGAACAGTTGGAGTCTCTCCTTTTTCCTGAGCCTCTTTTATCTTTGTTTCTCTCCAGTTTTTCCAGACTTCCTCAGAGTTTTTAAAGTTTGCATCTCCAAAAATATGCGGATGGCGTCTTTTCATCTTGATTTCACTCTTTGTGAGGGCGTCTTTAAGGTTAAAACGGTTATTTTCTTCAAAAATATGCGCAACAAAAAGGAGCATAAAGAAAATATCGCCGATTTCTTCTGATATTTCCTCTGTATCTTCTTTATCTATTGCATCCACAAGCTCATATATCTCTTCAATAAGATATTTTTTTAAGGATTTGGGTGTTTGTTCCCTGTCCCAGGGACATCC
Source organism: Desulfobulbus propionicus (assembly GCA_020720325.1). Classification (GTDB taxonomy): domain Bacteria; phylum Desulfobacterota; class Dissulfuribacteria; order Dissulfuribacterales; family DYOW01; genus DYOW01. The sequence goes on along the minus strand of DYOW01000026.1, from coordinate 26,658 downwards.
GTCCGGCGCCCTTAGCTGGGATATAATATTTCTTAATTCGAGCATTGATTTTTCCGGCATATATTAAAAACCCCTTTATATTTTTGATTTTTTATTAATCTTCAAACCCCTCTATAATTTCCTTCATCCACCAGTCAGCCCATCTGGTGTTTAATATGGCATCAGCAAGTTTTTTTGCCTGTTCGGATTTAAGCCTGTTTTTAACATATGGAAGCCAGATAAAGGCATCATTACAGCCAATATCTCCCTGTTCCTTAAGGGCAATTAAGATATCAAGCTTGTCAGCGTCATGGGCAAGTATTGCTTCAATGCTTTCTTTAGCTTCATAATCCCTGAAAACTTCCATTAATTCATCCTTAAAAGGCAGGTTTTTTATCATATTATCAATAGCAAGCTTTTCGTCAACCTGGACATAGCGCTTATGCACGGCATTTGTATCTCCTGTCCTTGCTTCGGGTAAATCGTGGAAAAGAATTAGTTTTAATAGTTTTTCAAGGTTAACCTCAGGGGTCATTCTCGCAAGCACAAAGGCGATAAGACATGCGCCAAAACTGTGCGCCGCTGTTGATTCTTCACCCCTTCCCAGAAAGGGATAGCCGGTTCTCATCACCCTTTTTAGCATAGAGCCTTCAAAGAGAAAATGCGCTATATTTTTAAGCTCGTTATTTCCGTTATTGTTGTTGTTCTTAATATCATTATTGTCCATTTGGGTTTACCTCATCTTCAGAAATAATTTTTATTATAAAATGTTCCAGTATAACTTCGTGTTTTATTGGAGAGCCTTTAAGGGCGAGATCAATATTGCAAAAATTGTCATATAATCTTAACAAATTCTTTTCAGAAAAATTAAAAGAATTTTTAACAAGGATAAAAAGGGCATATGGATGGATATTTTCGAAAATATCCGTGGGATTTTTATCCAAAATAGCTTTTATTTCAGGAAAAGAATCTTTTTTGAATATATCATATCTGTTTTTGTTGATATTTTTATCTCTTATTATTTGTTTTATTGACAAAATCCTTTTAATAAAATTAAAGATTGTTCCTGCGATTATTATTGGTTGTATCTGCTGCGAAATTAAATTTTTTAATGATACAAGGGATTTTTTGAGATTTTTTTCACCTATTGCCTGGGTAAGTTCATATACCTGTTCTTCTCTTTCATGGGAAACAACCTTTGCTATATCTTCTTTTTTTATCTCTTTATCCGGTGTAAAATTTATGAGTTTTTCCAATTCATTTTGTATGGCGACAAGGTCGTCTTCCCCAACCTGATCAATAAAATAATTCAAAACATCATTCCTTATTTTTTTTTGATTTTTTGTTAAAATTTCGTTACAAAATGAAATCACAAAATTTCTTTTATTTTTTGCATCCCCTTTGTCAATTCGCAGATCAATAACCTCAGATAGTTCAAGAATGGCTTTTGATATTTTTTTTCTGCTGTCAAGGGTTTCAAGCTGGATTATAATGACAACATCATTGGGGTTTTTGAGTTTTCCAAGTCTTTGGATAAACCTGGCAGTATCTTTGGTTTCTTTATTTTCACCTTGTCCCTTGTCGGTGTCTGTGAGAAAGAAAGGTTCTTTTAAAAGTATTATTTTTCTCATCCCGCCAAAAGATTTTAATGAAATTGACCGCAAAACCTCCTCAATGGCAAACTCTCCTTCAAAGGTTTCAATATTAAATTCCCTTGATTCGTCATCAGGCAAAAGCGCGCCTGAGAGGTTTTTTATAAGCGGCATTACAAGGGGTTTTTCCCCAAGAAATAGGTATACAGGCTTAAAATCAGACCTTAATTTTTCTTCCCAGTATGATAAAGAATGCATATAATTATTTAATTTTTATGAAAAAAGTTTTAAGTTAAAAAAGTTTTAAGTGCAAAGTTAAAGGAATAATTTTTTTAATTAAATTTTTTACCTTTCTTAACATGTTACACTTTTGCAACTTTTTTTAACTTTTATTTAATAAGCTTCCCAATCCTTTCAAATTTTGGCGGAGAAACATTTTTAATATTATCCATCGATAAATTCGTAAGATCCCAGGACCAGTAAATAATAAGGGCGTTTCCTTTGACATTCTCAATGGGGACAAAACCCCAGAATCTGCTGTCATAGCTCTGATCCCTGTTATCCCCCATGACAAAAAGTGAATTTTCAGGAACAGTAATTGTCCCGAAATTATCTCTTGACTGAGCTGACTGTGGCAGAATACGGTCTTCCACCCACTGAGCTCCCGAAGGTTCGTCAATGGGTTTTCCATTGACAAATACCTTTTTATTGATAATCTGCACTGTATCCCCGGGTATTCCTATGGTTCTTTTTATAAAATCTTTGGTTTTATCCACTGGATAAACAAATACTATAACGTCGCCTCTTTTTATTTCTTTTCCTTTAATCCAGAGTTGTCCCCTGTTGAACGGGTTTCTGACACCGTAATAAAATTTATTCACAAGGAGATGGTCTCCTATTAAAAGTGTATTTATCATTGAGCCTGAGGGGATCTTAAATGCCTGTATAAAGAATGTTCTTATAAACATGGCAAGTATAAAGGCGATAATAATAGCCTGCGCATATTCTAAGATAATGTTTTGACGGTCTTTTTCCAGTGTTTTATGATCTGCTGTTTTGTTGTATGTTGTCACTTTGTTAACCTTTCAGTTTTGTTTTGTAGATATTATTTAAGTGTAAATTTGTTAAAATAATGATATTAAAAGTAAAAGATAAATTAAAAAAAATAAAAAGCAAGGTTACACCTTTAATATCCTGAAAAATGCCTCCTGAGGAACATCCACCTGACCAAGCTGTTTCATCTTTTTTTTACCTTCTTTCTGTTTTTCAAGGAGTTTTCTTTTACGTGTAATGTCACCTCCATAACACTTTGCCGTCACGTCTTTTCTAAGGGGGGCCACCCTTTCCTTTGCGACAATTTTGCTTCCAATGGCAGCCTGAATAACAATTTCAAAGAGATGCCTGGGAATTTCTACCCTTAATTTTTCGCAGATTTCCCTGCCCCGATAATAGGCCTTATCCTGATGAACAACAACTGATAGTGCGTCAACAGGCTGTTTATTGATAAGAATATCGAGCTTTACAAGCTTTGCTGGTCTGTGGTCAAGAAAATCATAATCTATTGAGGCATAACCCCTGCTTATGGATTTTAATCTGTCATAAAAGTCAAGGACTATCTCATTAAACGGCAATTCATAATGTAATTGAACACGTTCCTCAGTGATAAACTTCATATCTTTTTGAATGCCTCTTTTTTCTTCACAAAGGCTTATGATGTTTCCCAGATATTCTTTTGGAGTAAATATCTCCATTTTGACAAAAGGCTCAAGAATTGTTTCTATTTTGCCGGCAGAGGGCATCTGGGCTGGGTTTTCCACCTGTATTTCCTCGCCGTTTGTCAGGATAATCTTAAATGAAACAGAAGGGGCTGTGCATATAAGAGACAGGTTATATTCCCTTTCAAGCCTTTCCTTTATTATCTCCATATGAAGAAGTCCCAGAAAGCCGCATCTGAAGCCAAATCCAAGGGCAGCGGAGCTTTCCTGTTCAAAGGAAAACGCGGGGTCATTAAGCCATAGTTTTTGCACCGCTTCTTTTAATGCCTCGTATTCATCGGTGTCAATAGGGTAAAGTCCGCTAAATACCATTGCCTTAATTGGCTTAAAACCTGGTAATGGAGCATCAGCAGGTTTTCTGTCATCTGTGATGGTATCGCCGATTTTTGTATCCCTTACCTCTTTAATCGCTGCGGTGATATAACCAACCTCTCCCACTGACAAACTTTCAACCTCAATTGGGTAAGGAGAAAAAACACCTATTTTTTCCAGGTCATATGTTTGCCCCGTTGACATCATCCTTATTTTTACGCCCTTTTTGATTGTGCCCTGCATAATTCTTATCAAAACCACAACGCCCTGATATGGATCAAACCATGAATCAAATATAAGGGCCTTTAATGGGGAGTTAGTTTCACCTTTTGGAGGTGGCACATATTTTATTATTGCTTCAAGGACATTTTTAACGCCTATTCCGGTTTTTGCGCTTGTATGAACAGCGTAGGAGGTGTCAAGGCCTATTATATCTTCTATTTCTTTGGCAACCCTTTCAGGCTCTGCGCTGGGCAAGTCGATTTTATTAAGAACCGGTATTATTTCAAGATTGTTTTCAATTGCAAGATAAACGTTTGCGAGGGTCTGCGCCTCTACTCCCTGGGTTGCGTCAACAATAAGGAGCGCGCCTTCACATGCTGCAAGGCTTCTTGAAACCTCATATGAGAAATCAACATGTCCGGGGGTGTCAATAAGATTTAAGATGTAGTTGTCGCCGTCATCAGCCTTATATTTAATTCTGACTGATTGCGCCTTTATTGTGATGCCTTTTTCCCTTTCAAGGTCCATTTTATCAAGGAATTGTTCTTTCATCTCACGGGAAGTGACAGCGCCTGTAATTTCAAGTATTCTGTCTGCAAGAGTGGATTTACCATGATCGATATGGGCGATAATTGAGAAATTTCTTATGTTGCCGATAATTTCCATAGGACTCCGTAAAAAAAAAATTTTGGGGACTTGTATTATAACAAAAAAAATGGATTTATCATTTTTTAATTTTTTTATTTAACAAAACTTTTTTAAGAATTAAATAATTTATGCCGAATATGAATTTGAAAAAGCAAGAAAAGTCTTAAAAGGAAATTTCTAATGATATTTTTATTTTCATCTTTTTTACAACTTGGTTCACAAAAAGGAAATCTGGTTCTTGGTGTGGATGTGGGTTCCCATACCATTAAAATCGTTGAGTTTCAAAAGGTTGGGAATAATAAACTCTTAAGAAGAATCGGAAGGGCAATGACTCCGGAAGGTTTAATAGAGGATGGCGTGATAAAGGATCGAATGGCTCTTTCAAAGGTCTTAAGCGGTCTGGTTCAAAACTTTCAGCCCAAATTAAAAAAAGGCGCAACATCAATTTCCGGTTTTTCAACAATCATTAAAAGAATTGACGTGCCTTTTGTTAACATAACTGATATAGAACTTAATCTATACACCGAGGCTGAAAAATATGTTCCCTTTGAAATGACGGATATATATCTTGATTTTCATGTCATAAAGCAATCAGAGGGTGTAAAGGCAGCCACTGAGATATTTCTTGTCGCTGCAAAAAAGGATATTGTTGACAGCTTTGCGGAACTTTTGCAGACATCAGGTGTTTTTCCGGCAGTGGTTGATGTTGACCCCTTTGCAATGGGAAATGCATACGAGGGTGTTTATGGCATACAGGATGAAGTTGTCGCTTTAATTGATCTTGGCGCTCAAAAATCAAATATAAATATTATTCATAAGGGTGAATCATTGTTTGCCAGGGATATTCCTCTTGGAGGAAATCAGATAACAAGGGAAATGATGGATATAACCGGTCTTGAATTTAATGCCGCGGAGGCGCTCAAAGTAAAAGGCACGGATGATCCTGACATAATAAATGAGCTTGGTTCCACCTTTCATGAAATGCTTTTAATGTGGGGCGTAGAGTTTAAGAAGGCTATTGATTTTTATAATATAAGTCCAGGCAGGATAGATGGTGTTTCTCAGGTTTTTTTAAGCGGAGGCTGTGTCTTAATGAATGGAGTTGATAAGATTTTTGAGGAGTCTTTAAATATACCGGTTAATATATTTGATCCGTTTAAGAATTGCATAATTGATAAAACAATTGACCATGAATATTTAATGAGTGTGGCGCCTCAAATGACAATCGCAGCCGGACTTGCATCAAGGGTGGTTTAAGATGATACAGATAAATTTATTACCAGTCAGGGAATGGCGAAGAAAAGAAATAGTAAGGCAGCAGATTTCTATTTATTTATTGACAATGGTATTTATTGCAATTTCATTAATAGGAACATTTGGCTTCTTGGAAAATTTAACTTCCAAGAAACAGAACCAGAAATTGAATTTGGAAAAAAGAAAAACAGAGCTTGCATATGTTGAAAAAGAATTAAAAGACAGCAAAGAAAACCAGGAACTGATTGCCACTAAATTTTCAACCATTGAAAAACTTCAGATATCACGAGGCAATATTGTAAGTATGTTTAACAGGCTGGTCTTAAATGTGCCAAACGACAGGGTGTGGCTTGAGGATTTGCATTACAGGGGAAGCAGCATTGCAATCAAAGGCATTGCGATGGATAACCAGAGCGTGGCTCTTCTTATGAAAAAACTTGAATTTACAGAGGTTTTTAAGAATATTTCCCTTGACAGCACAGACAGAAAAAAATATGAACAAATTGATTTGATGTATTTTACAATCCAATCAAGCCTTGATTTTAGCAAAAAAGAAAATAAATGATGGGGAAATAAGATGGATATAAATGAACTGAAAAAAAATGTATTTGAATATCTTTTAAAAGCAAGTTTAAGAGATAAATTATTAATCCTTGGAGGCTCAGTTTTAATTCCAGTCGCTCTTTTTGTAGGGCTTTATGTATATCCTTTTTTTGAAACAAATAAAAAATTGGATGGAGAAATCCAGGTTTTATCTGGTGAAGTAGCTATATTGGAGACAAAACAAAAAGAAATTGAGCGAATCAAGGCTGAAAATAAAGATATGGAGAAAGTTTTGGTTCAGGCAATGCAGCTTTTACCTCAAAAAGGGCAAATTCCTGAAGTATTATCTGAGATCTCAAATCTTGGAAATGATGAAAACTTAAAGTTTATGACCTTTAAGCCCGAACCTGAAAAAATAATGGATTTTTATGCAATGATTCCGGTTACATTAAAGATTGAAGGTTCGTTTCATAACATAGTATTATTTTTTAGTAAGATTATGATGATGTCGAGGATAGTAAATATAAATGAATTTAAAATAACTGTTCCTGCTACTAAATATATAGGACAACAAGTTATCTTGACCGCAGATTGCCAAGCTGCGACTTACAGATTTCTTACTTCAGAAGAGATAAAGGCTCAGGAAGCTGCAAAAGCTGCGGCAGCGCCAAAGAAATAATTAAAAGGAGGTTTTTTTTGAGAAAAAATAAATTTAATGAAATATTATTATTGACAGTTTTTTTATTGAATTTAATTATTAGTACAAATTCGGTTCTTTTTGCTGAAGAGACAAAGATAACCAGTAAAAAAATAGAGGAATATAATAAAAGATTACAGTCTTTATTAGAACCAAAGATTCAACCTTATGAATCAGAAGGCAAGAATGACCCATTTATACCATTTATTAAGCAGCAGCCAAGAGTTCTTGAAGCAGATGATAAGAGACCACAGGTTTGTGAAAATCCAATTGAATGTCTTGATGTGGGGCAACTTCAGATAGTTTCCATAGTAACCTTTGGGTCAGGCAAGAGAATAGCAATGGTTCAGGATGCCACCACACAAGGATATGTGCTTCTTGAAGGAATGAGAGTAGGTTATAGGGAAGGTAGGGTTAAGACAATTAATCCAGATGGTTTGGTTATAAGCGAAACAGGCAAAGATATATTGGGTAATCAGGTTAAAACCGAGAAAATATTGTTAATTCATCCGGAGGGAAGATAATGGGTAAAATAAATAGAATAACAATTTTATTTTTTTTAATTATTTCGTTTTTTGTTCCGTCTAAATCTTATGTTCAAGCGGCAAATACGGAAGGCGCAATCTCAGAAACATTAAGCGTTGATTTTTTCAAAATCGATTTACATAATGTGTTCAGATTGCTTGGACATGTTAGCGGAAAAAATATCGCAGTTGACGAATCAATTACCGGCACGATTACCCTTCAGATGCAGGATGTCTCATGGAGAACAGTGCTTGATGTTGTAAAAGATCTTAAAGGACTTGACAGTTATGAAAGAGATAATGTTCTTGTAATTTTGCCTTTATTGTTAGATACAGATCCAAAGTCTAAGAGAATTGCAGAGTATAAAGAATCCCAGCAGTTTGGCGCATCGTCCATTAGTATGGAATATTTTGAGCCTTCTGAAGAGTCCAAAATAAAGGTTGATAGTATGGCAGGTGGTCAGGTTGCAATAGATACCATAGTCAAGGCACAAGAGTTCTTAAAGAAAGCTGATGATATGGATAAAAAGGGAAATAAACTTGCCGCCCTTGAATTTTATAAGAAAGCTGCTGAAATCTGGCAGGATAACCATGAACTTCTTAAAAAAATAGCAATTATAGCGTTATCACAAAAAAATGACGAAATTACCGCTGTCAACTATGGAAAACTTGCGCTTAAAGCAAATCCTCGTGACAGTGAGGCATCAAGCCTTGTTGCTATAGCGCTTGCAAGAATGGCTAAAAATAATGAGGCAAAAATTTATTTTGAAAGGTCTATGGACGGTGAAAATATTACCTCCCAGATACTTTATAATTATGCTGTTTTTGCTTTTTCACAGGGTATGTATAATGATGTGATCCGCATAGCAAATAAAATAGAAACCGGTTTTACCATTACTCCTGAAATAATGTTAATTAAAGCTCAGACATATGAGATATTAAATAATAGAAACGCAGCGTTAAACGAATATAATTCAATTGTTAATCTTGGTTCCGGTGTTTCGCCTCATATAAAGCAGATAGCGCAGTTAAAACTTCAGGAATTATTAAAATCACAACAAAATTAAGAAATTATATCAGGAGGGTTTAGAAGATATATGAAAAGTTTTATAAAAAAATCATTTTTGATTCTTGCGGCGATTCTTTTTTGTCAAAATAGCGTTTTTGGAACAGAACCAGGCAATCAGGAAGGTATGCAATATAAACCTGGTGTGGTATGGAAACCAGATTACAGCATATCAGAGAAAAACCTTCCTGTTTCTGAAACAGGCTTGCCTGCCATAATAGTAGGCGCTGACCTTAAATCCAAAGGAAAAATTCCTTTAACTGACGCAATTAAAAGACTTGCAGACCTTAAAGGAATGACCGTGAGTTGGGATAGTGAGATTGATCAGACCGCTGCTGTTGATGTTAATATTAACGCAAATGATGATTACTGGAGGTCTTTGGAAAATCTCCTGAGACAAATGGATTATTATTTTGAAGTACAGGACAAGACCATCATAATTAAATATTTGGTGACAAGAAATTATTATCTTAATATTCCAATGCTTGAAGGGTTTTATATTACCAAGGTAGGCGGTAATTTTCTTGGAACCAAAACAATATCTGAAAATATAGTAGGAGGTGGTGGGGATGAAATGAATGATGATAAGCTTCAGGGTAAGGTATATTCAAGGAATTATAACCCTAAAATCGATATCTGGAAAAACATTGAGGAAAATCTTCAAAAAATTCTTTCTTTATCTTCATTGATGGAAAAATCAATTGTTACTGATACTGAAAAATCTCCTCAGGAAATAGAGGCTGAAAAAGCCTGCGCAAAATACAAAGCTAATTCAGAAAGATATTTAAAATGCAAAAAGGATTTGACGCAAGAGGCTCAGCCTGCTGCGCAATCTGCCGCTCCAGTTCCAGCTGCTGCTGGGGATACTGCCAAAAAAGGTGACAGGGCTGGTTTTTATTACACAATAGACAAACCTATTGGCATTATTACTATCACTGCGCCAAATTCAATACAGAAAAAAATTGAATCTTATGTAAACAGATTAAAGGAAGAATCCTCAAAACAGGTTATTATTGAAGCAAAAATACTTGAAATTCAGCTTAGCGAGGATAATCAGAAAGGTGTTAACTGGCAGGAGCTTCTTGGGAATGTGGAAACAGGTTTTCAGACATCATTGGGCTTTGGAAGAGACACTGTAAGACAATACAGACTTGAAGATAACTCTCTTTATCCCTATGGCGCTCCTAATGTCTCTCAGGGAACATTTACATATACTCTAATTGATCCAAATTTAATATATCCAACTGAAGGCGGCAAATTGCTTTCTACCATAGGACTTGCTGACAGAGTTTTTAATATCTTTATTGGCGCATTAAATCAGTATGGGAATGTAAAGGTATTATCAAGCCCGAAACTTACATTGACAAACGGACAAAATGCTGTTTTAACCGCAGGACGCTCTGAAGCTTATATTAAAAGCGTTGAATCTGAAATTGATACTGAGACCGGTGTTATAACTTATACAATAGTGCCAGATTCTGTTCTCGATGGTCTTGGGTTTGGTGTAATGGCTTCAATTGATAAAAATAATGATGTTGTGCTTCAGATGACACCTGTTATATCTGATGTTCAGGAAATCAGAAGGGAAGAAGTTGGTTTTCTTGCATCGGGTCAGGGAGCTATTGTTGGTCTTCCTATAATTGATTTAAGGGAGATGTCAACCACAGCCCGGGTTAAAAACGGTCAGTTATTGGTAATGGGTGGTCTTGTAAGTGATATCACACGAAATGAAGGAAATAAAGTGCCAATTCTTGGCGATGTGCCGCTTCTGGGTCAGGTATTCAGGTATTCAAGAGAAAGGCAAACAAAAACTGAGCTTATCATACTTCTTAAGCCAGAGGTAATAACTCTTTAACATTAAAAGCTAATAATATTTAGAAAAGGGGATTTTTATCCCCTTTTTTTATGCTTATATGATATAATAAAATAATATGAGAAACAAAAAAGAACTTGTTCGTTTTGGTGTGTCAATTCCCCAGGATCTTATTAATTCCTTTGATGATTACATTGAAAAATGTCAGTACGGCAACCGCTCAGAGGCAATAAGAGACCTTATCAGGGAAAAACTTGTTTCTCAAAAATGGGAATTAACTGATTCCGATTCAGAGGTAGCCGCAACACTTACCTTTGTCTATGATCACCACCAAAGGGAATTATCCAATTTACTTATTAAAATTCAACATGATTACCAGGGTGTTGTTCTTGTCTCACAGCACATACATCTGGACCATCACAATTGTCTTGAGGTTATTATATTAAAAGGGAAGTCGCGGGATATTATTTCTCTTTCTGATAATATCAAATCTCTGAAAGGAATTAAGCATTGCCAGCTTGCAATGACTACAACAGGCACAGATCTGATATAATTTTTATAAAAAAAACTTACATAAAAAATTATACTTATTCCGTAGCTTATACTTGATTATTTCTTAAAAAAAAGATAAATTAATACTAACTTATATTTGGGGGTGTCACATGTTTTTTGCTCCGTCTTCAATTGATAATATAGAAAAAAACAGCATTTTAAAGAAATTTTTACATAAAGATGTTTCTCTTTGGTCAGATAATCCTGAAATTCAAAAAAAAATCAATAATCGCCTTGGTTGGTTGGATGTAAAAGACAAATGGTATGAATGGATAGAGAAAAGCAAAATATTTATTAACGAATTAATAAACCGGAAAATAAAAAACCTTGTTCTTCTCGGTATGGGTGGGTCAAGTCTTTGTCCTCTGATGCTCAGAGAAATTAATGGAATAAAAGATACTTATCCTCAACTTTTTGTAGTTGATACCACTGACCCTGATGAGGTTGCAAAAATAAAAGAATTAAATCCTGATGATACTTTTATTATTTTTGCAAGTAAATCTGGATCTACCATTGAACCAAATACAAAATTTAATTACTTATGGAATTATTATTTATCTGTTTTGAACGAAAAAGCACATGCTCATTTTGGCGCTATAACAGATCCAGGCTCTTCTCTTGAAAAAATAGCGACCGAAAGAAAATTTAACTATATTTTTCTGAATCCTCCTGATATTGGCGGCAGATATTCTGCATTATCTCTTTTTGGACTTGTTCCTGCTGTTTCTATTGGCATTGATATGGATTTATTTATTCAAAGGGCCAAGGAAATGCTTGATGATTGTTTGTCTCAGACTGAATGGTTAAATAATCCTGGCGCAAGACTTGCCGACTTTCTTTCTGAAAATGCCGTTAAAAACAGGGATAAGCTTACAATTTTAACAGATGACAAGATTAAACCCTTTGGATTATGGTTAGAACAATTATTAGCGGAGAGCACAGGCAAAGAAACAAGGGGTATTGTCCCTGTTATTGAATCAAGCACAGGCATACCTGGCTATTACGGCTCTGAAAGGATTTTTGTTTACATAAGACTTAAAGAGACCCCAGCCGAACAAGCGCTTAATGATTTTATCGATGAACTAAGAAAAGCGCATTTTCCGGTTTATGAGATTATTTTAAATGATATCTATGATATTTCAGGTCAATTTTTTCTCTGGGAATTTGCCACAGCTCTTTCATGTGTTTTTCTCGGAGTCAACCCCTTTGACGAGCCAAATGTCACTCTTTCAAAAAATAAAACAAAAGAGGTTATAACAATTCTTCAGGAAAAAGGCGCTCTTGATGTGGAATTTATTACAGATACTTCAAGCCAGTTAAATTTTCGCTCATCAAAAATGATGTCCCAATCCAAAAGCGGTCTTTTCAGATCATTAAGGGAGATTTTTCAGGTTCTTCCCCAATGGGGCTATCTTGGTTTTTTGCCATATTTGCCTTATGACAGTTTAATAGAAGATATTATTAATGAAATGAGAGACCTTTCAAAGCGTGAGAGGGGATTTGCGACCGTAATGGGCTATGGACCAAGATATCTTCATTCTACAGGACAAATATATAAAGGCGGTCCAATTTCCTCAGCATTTTTGATTTTTACCAGGGCTAAAGATAAGAATAAAGAATATCCTTTAATCCCGGATTTTAATATTGATTTCTGGCAGCTTCAGCTTGCTCAGGCAATCGGAGATTTTGAGGCAATGTCAGACCTTAATAAAAGGGTCATACATATACATCTGCCTGAAGATTATTTAGAGGGATTAAAAACATTCTCATCTGTTTATTCCAGGGCAATTATGATTGTCTGATTTAGCGCTATCAAACTTTATAATACATACTAAAAATTTATATGGCATGGAAAGAACTGAGATTTGCGCTATTTTGTCTTCTTTTTTTATTTTTATTCGGAACAATAGGTTATTATTTTATAGAAGACTGGAATATCCTCGATTCTGTATATATGACAGTAATATCTCTCACCACAACAGGATATGGAGAGGTGCATCCGCTTACTACAAAAGGGAAAATTTTCTCGATTGTTCTTCTTATATTGGGGGCGAGTCTTTTTGTTTATGTAATCACACTTCTTGCAAGGGCGCTTATGGAAGGTCAGTTCAGGGATTTGTTGGAAAAGAAAGTTATGCGGGACAAAATTAATAAACTTCACAGTCATTATATAATATGCGGTTTTGGAAGGATTGGCAAAACAATATCAGAATCCCTCAAGGCTTCAGGCAGTTCTTTTGTAATAATTGAAAAAAATAAAGAAGTCTTTGATGAATTAAAAAAAAACGGATATCTTTATGTAGAAGGCGATGCAACACAAGAAGAATTGCTTGTTAATGCAGGCATAACAAGGGCAAAGGTTCTTATCTGTGTCTTGCACAGCGATGCAGATAATGTTTATACAACCTTAACAGCCCGCTCCCTGAATCCCGGTCTTTTTATTATAGCAAGGTCAAGTGAGAAAAGGGCGGAAAGAAATCTTTTCCAGGCCGGCGCTAATCAGGTGGTATCACCATATGAAATTGGGGCAAAAAGAATGGCCCTTGCCGTATTAAAACCTAATGTAATTGAATTTCTTGACATTGTCACCCAAAAAGGGGACATCTTATCTCTTACTTTGGAACAGATACAGATTACCGATCAATCATTTCTTAAAGAGAAGAGCATGAAAGAACTTGACTTCAGGAATAAATTTGGTGTTTCTGTGCTTGCCGTTCAAAAATCCCTTGGTGATATGATTTTAAGCCCAAAGCCTGATTATATATTTGAATCAGGGGATATTATTATTGCAATGGGCAGTTTCAATGAACTTGAGAAATTAAGCCAGGTGTCATAATAAATAATCTACTATTTTGTTTCTGTACCACAATTTTATTTTGATGATAAAAACATAAGAACTTTCTTGAAATTAAAGCTTCCTCTTGCTAAAATATTTTTTCATGAAATTGAACCTTATCCATATCATCCTCAAACTATTCATATACCTTTTGATAGTCCGGTTTCACAATGGTTCAGGCAGTTTCAAAAACATTGGTTATGAAAAAAAATAAAAAAAAATTATTTAATTTTCTGATAATTTTTCTAAAAAAATTAATCATAGAATCTGCTCATTTTGTAATGAAAAGGGAAAAAATACGTCTTTTTTGCCTTTTTTTATTAAAGCCTTTTCCATTTATTGACAGAAAATTGAGATATCTGGTTGATAATCAGCAAAGCTTAGAAAATGAGATATTTGAGGATATTTACGGTTATACGAAATATTCTGAGGAATCTTATAGAATACCTGTTAATAACCTTGCCTTGAGGGGAAAAAAGATATTTCAAGAGCTTTATTACCTGTCGTCAGCAAATAATGATAAAGGATGTGACTGATGCGTATTGTGATTGATATGCAGGGGATTCAGCGGGTTAATCCCCACTTTGACTTTGATTTTATCCAATTTATTAAAATAATATTAAAAAACAGCGCTAAAGATGAGATACATTTTGCCCTTAACGGTTTTTTTTCAGATAGCATTGATGTAATTCGGGATGAATTTTATAAGATTATTCCCGATGAAAATATTCACGTTTTTTTCCCGCCTGGAAATTTATCAGCAAATTTTAATCCTAAAAAAAAAAGAAAAACCTTGCAAATTATCCGTGAGTCCTTTTTATCTTCCTTAAAGCCCGATATAATCCTGATTTTTGATGTTTTTGGCTCAGCAGATAATGATAGTTTTTACAGCATAAGACTTTTCAATAACAAGACACCTGTATGCGTGTTTTGTAAGCCAGGTCTCAAAAAGTTTCTTTCTGATATTGACATTGATAATGATGATTTTTATTTCAGAAGAATTGATAATCTCAGAAGGGCGGATTTGATTTTTGTTTTTTCTGAGGCAGATAAACAAGAATTAACTGAAAAAACAGGATTATCTAAAGATTCTGTTGTTTGCATTTCAAAAAGCAGGGAAGGAGATATATTTTTTGGGGATAATTCTGAAATAAATCACAATGAAGAAAGGTTTTATAATATTTCTAAAATTTTGTTTTCAGAATTGGAAAATTTATACAAAAAGACAATTCCAAAACAGCCGCTATCAGATTTTGTCAGACCAAAACTTGCCTTTGTGTCGCCTTTACCACCTGATGAATCCGGAATAAGTTATTACAGCAGCGAGCTTATACCTGAATTATCCCGATTTTATGATATAGATGTTGTTATAAGCAATGAATCAGTCTCAAACAGTCAGATTAGGTCTCTTTGTGAAATAAAAAGTATAGAATGGTTTTTACATAACAGCAGAAAATATGACAGAGTTTTATACCAGATTGGAAATTCTATTCTTCATCAGCATATGTTTAATCTTCTGGACGAAATTCCTGGTGTTGTGGCGCTTCATGATTTTTTTCTCTCCCATATTGTTGCAAGAAAGATAATCCACGAGAGTGAAAGAAAAATTAAGGCAAAAGAACTTTACAATTCTCATGGTTATAAAGCTGTTTATGAGCATTATCATAATAAAGATGATGCTGAATTTTTATGGAAGTATCCTTGTAATTTAAGTGTTATTCAAAGCTCTGTTGGTGTCATAGTCCATTCAAATTATGCAAAGGAACTGGCAGATGAATGGTACGGTGAAAATTTTGCTGATGGATGGGCTTTAATCCCTCATTTAAGAATTCCTGTTTATAATATTGATAGAAAAACAGCAAGAGAATCATTGAATTTGTCTGAAAATGATTTTATTGTGTGCAGTTTCGGAAGAATCGGTCTTGCAAAATTAAATGACAGATTAATTGAGGCATGGAACTTATCCGGGCTTTCAAAGGAAAAAAATTGCAGATTGATTTTTGTAGGGGAAAATCCTGAAAATGATTATGGGGGCTTAATAAAAGAAAAGATTATCGGAAAGAATATTGAAATTACCGGATGGGTTGATGATATAACCTATAAAAATTATCTTGCAGGCGCTGATTTTGCTGTTCAGCTAAGGACATTATCAAGAGGGGAGACATCAGGGGCGGTATTGGACTGCCTTAATTACGGTTTAGCCACTATAATAAATGCAAATGGCGCTCTGGCTGATTTTACTGATGATGTGGTATGTAAACTGCCTGATGAATTTAATATTGAGGAATTGGTGAATTCTCTTGAATTATTGTTTAAAGATTTTACTTTAAGGGAAAGGCTTGGGAAAAACGGGCAGGAACTCATCAGAAAAAAACATAACCCCCGCATTTGCGCAGGGCATTACTTTGAAGCAATTGAAAAATTTTATAAAGATTTCAGCTATCACCCGTATTCATTAATAAAAAAGTTTGATAAAGAAGAATTAATCCCTTCAGATTTGCATGACCTTGAAATTTTATCAGAATCCACTGATAAGTCAATGCCGGAAAAATTTACGCAAAAAAAATTACTTATTGATGTCTCTGCAATAAGTGAGGGAGATATCCAAACTGGTGTTCAAAGGGTGGTAAAGGGCATACTTAATTCTTTATTAGAGAATCCACCAAAAGGTTATAGGATAGAGCCTGTTTATTTAAGCAATAAAAAAGGAAGGTGGCATTATTACTATGCTACAAAATATACATTGCAACTTCTTGAGTCTCCGGCAAAGACTTTTAATGATGAAATCGTTTCGCCCGGAAACAGAGATATTTTATTTGTAATTGATTTATGTATATCTAAATTGACAATGGCGGATGAAGCAGGTCTGTTATTATATTATAAAAATATCGGCGTTAAAATCTATAATTTTGTTCATGACTTGCTCCCTGTTCAGTTTCCTGAATTTTTTCCGCCAGGCTCAGATGTTTTGCACACGAGATGGCTTGAAATAATCACAAAATTTCACGGCGCTATATGTAATTCACAATACGTTGCAAAAGAATTGCGTTCTTGGATTTTAAACAGAAATATTAGCAGAAACATGCCCTTTTACATTGGCTGGGCACATCTTGGGGCTGATATAGACAAATCTTTCCCTTCAAAGAATTCTTCCAATGATTTTGAAGATATTACAGGCAAATTAAAGAAAAAACTGACCTTTCTTATGGTAGGCGCTGTGGATCCCAGAAAAGCCTATCTTCAGACTATTCTGGCATTTACAAGGTTATGGTCAGAGAGTTTTGACATTAATCTTGTGATTGTCGGCAAAGAAGGCTGGAAAGACCTTCCGGAAAACAAAAGGAGAAACATTCCTGAGATAGTAAATGCCATATTAAACCACTCAGAATTAAACAGGCATGTTTTCTGGTTTCAAAATGCAAGCGATGAACTCCTTGAAAAAATATATGCTGTCTCCACATGTCTTTTATATCCAAGTGAAGGGGAGGGTTTTGGTTTGCCTTTAATTGAGGCAGCCATAAAAAAGCTTCCTGTAATTGCAAGGGATATCCCGATATTTCGTGAAGTTGCAGGCGATAATGTTTTTTTCTTTCCTGATGATAACTCGCCTGATATTTTGTATGATAAGATAAAAGAGTGGCTGGAATTATACAAAAAGGATATCCACCCTAAATCAGATAAAATTTCGTATAATACCTGGGATGATTGCGTTCAAAAGATTAAAATGTTGCTTTTTGAAAATAAATGGGATTATATCTATGAAAATAAAGAAAAATAGGATTTTAAGAGGTAAATTAACCGGAATTAATAATAATCTCATTCACGGTTGGGTATTATGCGAGACAGACAGTTCGCCTCTTGTTGAACTTCTTTTTGATAATGCTGTGGTTTTAGTTATAACCGCTGATATGCTCTATCCTTATGAATATAACAAGGAAGAAATTGAATCATTTAAGGAACAAAGCAGGAAAAAATTATCATTATACGGCTTTCTTGCTTCATTGCCAATTTTTATAATGCTTCAGGGCGGAAGGCTTAGCGCGCGTCTTGCAAATAACGCAGGCGAACTTGACGGATATATCCAGCTTTTTGCAAATAATCAGGAATCAGAAAGTATTGTCAGCGCCATAAGTAATCATGGGGATTTAAGGATATATGGTTTTGCGGTTGACCCAATGAGACCTTACAGGCATTTAAGCATAAAGGCTTATGAAGGCTCTGAATTAGTTGCTGAAACCACAGCAAATTTGCCAAGAACAGACCTGATTGACAGAAATATCGGCACAGGTCGTCACGGATTTGACCTTACCTTGCCAATTAGTATTGCTGATGGGCGAACCCACAAAATCCGACTTGTGACAGACAGCGGCGCAGAATTAAAAGGAAGCCCTATTGAAGTTGTTGCATCTCCTGAATTAACATCTCTGGCAGTCAGTTCTCTTGCAAAGGATATTAAATCTGCTGGAATACTTAAAACTCTCTTAAAAAGATATGAGAGATTAATTCCCGCATCCATTGACTTTAGTGAATATAAGTCATGGTTTGGCGCATTTGAAAATCCACTGCCACCGTTAAATGCAGACAACACAGACACCTGTGTAATAGTTTTTGGCGAAAGAGATATTGACATATCCTTAAAAAGCATTGATGAACAGCTCCTTAACCCAACCCAAGTTTTAAATATTTCATCTCTGACTCCAAAATCTGACTATGAATTCAGTGTGGTTAGCGCAGACAGAGAAAGCCTTTTTACTTATCTTGAAGAAAACAAACTGTTAAATGCCTGGCTTATACCACTTAAAGCAGGTGACAAGCTGCATTCCAACGCAATCCTTCATCTTTCGCATATAATAGCAAAACACAGAGAAGATATTGGATTTATATACGCTGATAATGATTTTATTGATAAGTCAGGAAATCGTCACAACCCCTGGTTTAAGCCTGATTGGGATATTGATTTATATCTTGCATTGCCTTTTTTAAGCGGCTTAACTGCCTTTAAAGCCTCACTTTCTGATAAAAAAAATATTAGTGAATTGCCGCCTGATCTATGGCATACCTCTGTAATTAAAAAATTATTAAATGAACCAGATAAGATTTTACATATTCCATCTGTGTTATATCATTGTTCTGACAATAATTTTTTAATTGATATGCCAATATCCATAAGACAGGAAATTGCGCCTGGAACAGATTATACAAAGATTAATTATAAATATCCCTGTTACAAGGTAAATTGGCCCGAACCTGACACATGGCCAGTTGTAAGTCTTGTTATACCTACAAAAGATAAGGTTAATCTGCTAAAACCATGCATAGACAGTATCTTAAAGACAGATTATCCTTATATCGAGATAATAATTGTAGATAATTTATCCAAAGAAAAGGAGACTTTTGATTATTTTCGCAGCCTTTCCCCAAAGAAAACCAATAAATCCAGCAAAAATATCCATAATAATGACATTAAGATACAGATATTAAAATGGGACGAGCAATTTAATTATTCAGCAATAAATAATTTTGCAGTTAAAAAGGCAAACGGCTCAATAATAGGACTTATTAACAATGATATTGAGGCAACAGAAGCTAATTGGTTAAAATCAATGGTTAAGCTTCTTATGCGTCCTGATGTGGGTGTGGTTGGCGCAAAACTGCTGTGGCCTAATGTGTCTATGGTTCAGCATGCAGGCGTGGTAATAGGTCTGCATGGTCTTGCAGGACATACCGGAAATGACTGGATGAAGGATGATCCAGGTTATTTTGGCTATAATCTTGTTGCCCGTCAGCAAAGCGCAGTGACCGCAGCATGTCTTCTTTGCAAAAAGGAAGATTATCTTCTGATTGGGGGGCTTGATGCAGAGGGGTTTCCTGTTAATTTTAATGATGTGGATTTTTGTCTTAAAATAAGAAAACTGGGAAAGCTTGTAATATGGACACCGGATGCAACTCTTCTTCACCATGAATCAGCAAGCAGAGGAGATGATATAAAGCCTGATAAAGCAGGGAGACTTGAACGGGAAAAACAGTTTTTTTATAGAAGATGGATTAATATAGTTGATAATGACCCGTTTTATAATCCAAATCTGAATCTGGACCGTTACAGCTATCTAGGTCTTGCATTTCCTCCAAGAAATATAAATATTTTATTTAATTCTTAGATTTTTGTTTAAGACTAAAGAGCATTGAATAAATTTTTTTATTTTTTGTTATAATAAGATAGTGTAGGAATTTTTTTTAACCCATCTTTAACACAATTTTGGTCATTTGAATGTTATCTTGCCAGTTTCAGTTTTTTTGACGATAAAAAGTCTAATGATTTCAATGGTAGGTCTTTTGAAGGTGTTTTGTAGCGTCATAATATGCAGATAACTCCTGACAATAATAAAAAAGTATGGTGGCATCATGACATGTATATCCATAAAACGAAAACCAGAACAAAAAATGAAGACCATTACTTCACATTCAGACTTGTGGAGTCTGAAAGAAAAGATGGAAAAGTCGGTCAAAAGATCCTGTTAAATCTTGGCAGCAATTTTTCACTTTCACAGGAAAAATGGACTGGGCTTTGCGATAGAATAACCCAGACAATGACAGGTCAGTCCTCTTTATTTCAATCATTTCAATATGACGACATGAGGATATGGCTCAACGTTATGCTGCTTAAATCATTGCAAGAATGCCTAATCAGACCTCTCAAAAACATGAGTTTCACGAGGTCAATGTTTACACCATTGAGAAGACAAAGGCAAGAACAGCAGGGGTTGAGCATATCGCTGTTAATGCTCTTAACCAATTGAATTTTAAGTAAATATTAAAAGATATAGGACTTAATAATAAGCAGATATCAATAACTTGCGACGCTGTTGCAGGAGGATGGCATCTCCTGGAAGTGAGCTTCACACATTTAATTGGCTTAAGAATAAAAGCGCTGTTGGCGAGCTTCTGGGATTTAATTTTGAATCATGTTCTCAGATGTCTCTTTATAGAATATCTGATCTTCTGTTTAAACATAAGGAAAGCATAGAGCAGAAATTATTCAAAAATATTGAAGGGTTATTATTCACAGAATCGCAAGGCAAAGGAAGAGGCTATTGTCAATCGGTTTATAGAAATCTTTGAAAAATGGCTTAATCAGATAAAAAAGGGGCTTGAAAAGACAAACCGCATAAAGAATCGGGATAAAAATACTACGTCCCATCTATCACAGGAAGGAAGACAGAACAGACAGTCACATATTTATCTCTATACTTGCTTATCAGGCTGTGCACACACTTCGCTATCAACTGAAATGTCGTGGAATTAATTATAGCTGGCAAACTATCAGGGAGACGCTTTCAACTCAGAACAGGGTGACAGCGACTTTTCAAACAAAAGACAACAAAAACTCTGCATGTAAGAAAGTCAACAAAAGCATAGCCTCATCTCATCAGGATAAATGATGTTCTTGGAATATCACATTCAGCTGGATCTGTTCATAAAGTAATTATCAAATGAAAAAAAATTACAAAATAAAAAAAGTAGCGCGAGAAGACTTTTTTTGCGCTATAATCTATTGTTTTGGTTTATTATTTTCAGCAGAGTGTTAAAGATGGCTTAAATTTAAAATTAACCCTAAAAATAAAAAAATCAACAGGTTCTTTTATATATTACAAGTAATAAGTATCTTAACATTATTATAAAAAGGTTTCCAGAGAGTTTCCAGTTTTTGCATCTCACTCTTAAAAGACTTTTCATTAAAGGTCTTTATTATTCCCATTTCTTTATTGCCTGATTTTAATGCCATAAGACTTGTATCAAAAAGCTCGGCTGATTTTTTGAGATTTTCCCTTACAGATAATTCATTTGTATTAAAATAAAGGAGCGACTCTTTTGATATCTTCTGGGATAACATCCTTTGTTTACCCGCTATATTAATTATAGGGGCATCGTTTTCCTGTTTTGAGATAAGGTTTTATGAATTGCTTTTTTTTTAGGCTTATCATAACAATATATTTTATTAGAATAGTTTGGTTTTAATGAATTAAAAAAAAAGTTTATCTGTTTAATTGACATTATCAAAAAAATTTTTTAATCTTAAATAAACTTTGATTAAATAAATCTATTTTATACGAAACACCCCGTCCCTGCGGGACACCCCTCTGAAAGAGGGGAATTCCCCTTCTAAGAAGGGGTGGCAGGCGAAGCCTGACGGGGTAGTCATATTTAATCAGAGTTTACTTAAATAATTAATTAAAAATTTGTGATTTATAAGTAATATTTTTTTTATGAGCATTCAGGAAAACATAAACCCTAAGGACAAACTTACCCCAATGCTCCAGCAATATCTGGATATTAAGTCTAACTACCCTGATTCCATACTCTTTTTCAGAATGGGTGATTTTTATGAGATGTTTTATAATGATGCTGAGATAGCGTCAAAAATCCTTGATATTGCCCTTACCTCAAGGGACAAAGATGCAAACGGGAAAATACCAATGTGCGGGATTCCCTACCATTCCGCTGAAAATTATCTTGCAAAACTTATTTCATCCGGAAAAAAGATTGCTATATGCGAACAGGTGGAAGATCCGAAACTAGCCAAAGGAATTGTTAAAAGAGAGGTTGTCCGGGTTCTTTCCCCCGGGCTTCAAACCCTTGACGGAGTTCTTGATGCAAAAGGCAATAATTTTTTACTTTCAATATTTTTTGATTATACTGATAAGATTTTTGCCATTTCCTTTCTTGATATTTCCACAGGCGAGTTTAAGACAACAGAATTTAATAGTGAGGGGGATTTTTTATCTGAGATTTTAAGGATAAATCCATCAGAGATATTGCTGTGTGAAAAATTTGCAAAATCAGAGCTGTTTTTGAAGGTCAAGCAGGTTATGCCTGATGCGTTAATAACAATAAAACCTGATTCATGGTTTGAAAATCCGGCGCAAAATTCAAATATTAATGTTAAGGATTATCAATACGGACTAAAGGCAGCGGGAGCTCTTCTTGCATATGTAAGGGAAACCCAGAAGGCTGAGCCAAAACACATTAACCCCCTTCTGCGCTATGAAATATCAGAATTTCTCATTATTGACGAATCAAGCCGGAGAAATCTTGAGCTTACTGAAAATAGTGTGGACAGAACAAGAAAATGGACGCTTCTTGACATACTTGATGATACAATAACCGCAATGGGCGCAAGGCTTTTAAAAAAATGGATGTTATATCCCCTTAAAGACAGACCAAACATCCTTAAAAGGCTTGATGCCGTGACACATTTCCTTGAAAATCCTATTCAAAAGGCAAAATTAAGGGACAGGTTAAAAGGTATCGCTGATATTGAGAGGCTTATCGCAAGGATTTTTATGGGAACAGCCAATGCCCGCGATGTGCTATTATTAAGACAGTCTCTTGAGAGGTTTCCTGATATAAAGTCTGAACTTGAGAATAATTCTGATATAAGGTTCTTATCAGAGGTATTTACAGGGATTTATGATTTATCAGGGCTTAAAGACATATTATTTAAGGCAATCAGGGATGATGCGCCACTTATATTAAGGGAAGGAAGGCTTATAAAAGATGGCTTTAATTCAGAGCTTGACGAACTCATATCCATTCAAAGGGATGCAAGGGGCATTATTGCAAATCTTGAGAAAAAAGAAAGGGAAAACACCGGCATTAATAATCTTAAGGTGGGATATAACAGGGTTTTTGGCTATTATTTTGAAATATCAAGGGGAAATCTCCAGAAAGCGCCGGATCATTTTATAAGAAAGCAAACCCTTGTAAATGCCGAGAGATTCATTACTCAGGAACTTAAAGAGCTTGAAGAAAAGATATTAAATGCGGAGGAACGCAGAAACAGCCTTGAATATGAGATTTTTCAGGGAATAATAGAAGAAATCAAGACATCATCAAATCAAATTACAGATACAGCGTCTAAAATAGCCGTGCTTGATTGTATTCTTTCAATTTCAGAGGTTTCTGAGAAATATCACTACTCAAGACCTGAAATTGATGATTCTGACGGCATTATCATAAATCAGGGAAGGCATCCTGTGCTTGAAAGGGTATTGCCTGTTGGTGAGTTTATCCCAAATAATATTCATATTGAAAGTGAAAAAGCAAGATTAATACTGATAACAGGGCCAAATATGGGCGGAAAATCCACAATATTAAGAATGACTGCCCTTATCACCCTTATGGCGCAGATGGGTAGTTTTGTTCCGGCGCAATCTGTGCATATAGGTCTTGTGGACAGGATTTTTACAAGGGTAGGGGCTACTGATTATCTCTCAAAGGGTCAGAGCACATTCATGGTTGAGATGAGCGAGACTGCAAACATATTAAATCACGCCACTTCAAAAAGTCTTGTTCTTCTGGATGAGATAGGAAGGGGAACAAGCACCTTTGACGGGTTATCCCTTGCATGGGCAATATCCGAGGAGCTTTTGACAAAGGATAAAAAAGGAATCATGACCCTTTTTGCAACCCATTATCATGAACTTACAGGTCTTGCCAAAAAATTTAAAAGGTGTAAAAATATGCATGTTGGTGTGAGGGAATGGGAAGACAAGGTAATGTTTTTATACGCGCTTCAGGATGGGGCAATTGATCAGAGCTATGGCATTCATGTGGCGTCAATCGCAGGGATACCTGAAAGGGTGATAAAGCGGGCAGAAGAGATATTAAAAGAGATAGAAAAGACACAGGCAAAAAAGGGAAGCATGGGGGATCTTTTTGGAAAGCTTCATTTTTCGCAGAAATCTCTGCCCTTAGTAGTAGAAGAAAAGGCTGAACAAAGCGATAATTTGTTAAAAGATAAAATAATGTCAATTAATCTTAATAATATAACGCCGTTACAGGCATTAACATATCTAAATGAGTTGCAGGGGTTATGCAGAGGAAAATAATTCAGGATAGATTTTTTTTATTTTTTTTTAGTCTGATATTTTTTAGTCTATGTTTTTATGGCGTTTCTTTTTCCAGAACAACTCCGGAAGATGCATATAAATCTGCCAAAACAAATTACGAAAATCTTTCAAAAGATACTGCCTTAAAAAATAACCGCAGGGCATGGCTTTCTGTTATTTCCGGTTTTCGTGATGTTTATCTGGGCTATCAAACCAATGAAGAAGTGGCTGTGAAGGCTCTTTATATGATGGGAAGGTCTTATTCAGAGCTTTACGGTTATTCTAAAAGCAATGCTGACATTAATGATGCAATAAAGAGATTTGAGCTTGTAGTTGAAAAATATCCTGCAAGCAGTCTATCTGATGATGCGCTTTTTGAGATATATGATTTGCAGGGGGCATTAAAAAATTATACAAAAAGCGACGATGCCCTGTGTCTTATTATGAAAAATTATGAAAACAGCGACAAATTCAAGGCTGCTGAGTCAATACTCAAAAAGAACATAACATTATATAACAAATGTCAGGAAGAAATTAAAAGTCATAAAAAAAGTATAACAAAAAATGGAAAAAAAGAAGAAATAAAGTCTCTTGAGCCTGATAAAACTGCAAAATCTGCCATTGAAGAGGCAAAAAAATCGCCGCATGAACCGGGAAAACCTGTAAAGGTCACATCTGTAAAAAGCTGGCCTGTTAAGGATTATACAAGGGTAGTAATTGAGACAAATGGTGAGACAATCTATAAATATGCCACGCTTCCCCCTGAAGGCGACAGAAAGATCCCCAAAATGTATATTGATGTGCCAAATGCTATAAGGTCAAACGATGTGCAGGATTATTTGCCTTCTGAGAGTGTTTTGGTAAAAGGTATAAGAACAGCTCAATATAGTCCTGATACTGTCAGGGTTGTAATTGATATGGAGGCTATACTTAAGGTAAAAGTTTTTACTATGGATAACCCATTCAGGATTGTTATTGACCTTGTGGGAACTGAATATTCTAAAAGGGATGAGATAAAAGATGATATAAAAAAGGATGATGAGATTGAAAGGCTTTCAAAGCAGGAATTGGAGAAAGAAGAAATAACATTAAAGGAACATGCAAAAAAAGAACATGATATCAAGAAAATTCCTGAAAATAATAAATTAGAAAAGAAAAAAAATATTTGTCCTGTTAAAGGCAAGCTATCCCTTTCCCAACAACTTGGTCTTTGCGTTGGAACAATTGTTATTGACGCCGGTCACGGAGGAAAAGACCCTGGCGCCATAGGACACTCCGGTCTTCAGGAAAAGGATGTTGTCCTGAAACTTTCCGGATATCTTAAAGAAGAACTGGAGAAAAAAGGTTTTTCAAATATTTATCTCACAAGGAATTCCGATGTATTCCTGCCCCTTGAAGAGCGAACTGCCATTGCCAATGCCAAAAAAGCCGACCTTTTTATATCTATTCACGCAAATTCCGAGCCGATGGGTGTGGCAAGGGGAATTGAGACATATTTTTTAAATTTTGCCACTGATGAAAGCGCAATGAGAACCGCAGCCCTTGAAAATGCTGTTTCCACAAAAAAAATTGCTCAGTTAAAAGATATATTAAACGATATCATAACAAATAATAAAATTGATGAATCCAAACGTCTTGCCGGATATATACAAAAGTCAATGATAAAAAATGTGCGTAAAAAGAACAAAAAAGCACAGAATCATGGTGTAAAACAGGCTCCTTTTTTTGTGCTTATAGGCGCTCAGATGCCTTGTGTTCTTGTTGAGGTTGCATTCATAAGTAATAAAGATGAAGAAGCGTTATTAAAAGATAATACATATCTGAGATTGCTTGCCCTGGGAATTTCCGAGGGAATTAATAATTATACAATGCATTAAAAAATGCATAAATATAAAAAAAAGGGCTCTATGTGATTTATAGTGGGTAATATATTTATTCCCCCTCACCCCAACCCTC
>DYOW01000204.1 GCA_020720325.1 Desulfobulbus propionicus | reverse complement strand
ACAGGACTTACGCAACAAGTTCAAAAACGTCTTGATTATTAAATTTTTTCATATAGAAATCCTGCAAGAAGTCTCTTTGAGAGGCTTCTATGCTTTTGTTAGGGTTTTTCTTTTTCAAAAACAAATAAGCGTCCATACAAGCTTGTATATGACTCTTTTGAGCTTTTAAACTTCTTGCTTCGCATTCCTCAAAGTGAAGAAATGACTTTAAATCCCTGAAAATTGTTTCAATAATCCATCTTTTCGTATACCTCATCCAACCTGTATGACTCATAATAGGCGTTTCGAGATTTGTAATAATGTATCTCTTGCAGTGTTTGGCAACTTGAACAATATGACCGATCCCTTTTGCCTTGCCATATAGGCTTCTTCCTCCATAATATTTATGTTCGTCTATCCTTTTACCTTCAAAAATTCTGTTTCTTTTTGATAGGCATAAATACTTCCAGCCAAAGTCATTCAACAGATTAAAAGTATCTTTTGCCCCATACCATAAGTCAAACAGTACAATCTCAGGTTCAAGACCTGCTTGATAATACTCTTTAAGTTTTGCTCTAACGATTTCATTTTTTGTACCCTCCTCTTTTTGCCAGATAATATCGTCAAGATTGTATATATCATTGCCTTGAACATATATGATTTTTATTACCGTAAAACCTTTGATGGCTCTATTTAATGTAGAACAATAAACCCATCTTATTCCCTCTATGCATTTGGCATACATTTTGCTCAAAGAGGTGCAATCAATGACGATTTGGCCTCCTTTTGGCAGGCTTTTTATGTCTAGTTGCGGTTTTTCGTCAAAATATGATAAAAATCTAGTTAATTTATCGTGTGAAACTTTTTCAATATTTTCAGCAGCTTTAAGACAAGAAAATTTGCCCTCGGTTGATAATAGTGCCATTCTGTATGTATTAGTAAGTTTCATAAATACATCCTGACACTTCTTTAAGAAAAAGAAAAATCAGGATGTTTCTTTTTTATGGATTTTTTCTATTTTGCGTAAGTCCTGTTA
>DYOW01000115.1 GCA_020720325.1 Desulfobulbus propionicus | reverse complement strand
TTTTCATCATTTACCCACTCTATTTCATATAGAGCCAATAAATTTATATCACCACCCTCATATTTAGTAGTTTCATAATATCAGTGGGCTGAGAGCTTTCTCCAAGATTTTGTAAGGGCGCTGGCTTTTCAGGAGCAATCACTATTTGAATTTTTTGGGGATTTTTAATGAATTTTTTTAAGTTTCCCATGGATTCTCTGGCAATAGGGTCTTTTTCCTTTGCTATTTCTGAATCAATATTGGCGCAGATTTCATTAATCACTGCCTCCACGTCTTTATTTTGTTCCTTTGCAGCCTCTTTTAATAAAATTTTAACCAGATTTTCTTCATTATAAACAAATTTAGCGCCTTTTATCTTTATCGCAGGATATGACATGATAAGTCCCATGATATTATCAGGATTAAAATCCACATCTGATAAAATAAGATTAAAATCAACAGAACCGAGTTTCTCTGCATGATTTTTTATGGTATTTATACGAAATTCCCTAAGTTTTTTGTCATAATTATAATCTATCTCCAGATTTGTTTTAATTCTTCCAAGCCCCATTTGTTTTAATTCTTCCAGATCATCAGGGTTTTGGACATAGTCTTTGACATCCACATATATCCCGTTAAACACAAGAGCAAGAGAAAGGGGAATCTTATTTTCGTAGTCAAACCTGTTGATTGTGATGTCATCAATATCTATTTTCTGATTGTCTGGAAAGGCGAGTTGCGCCTTTTTAAGGTGTATGTCAGCTTTAAAGAGGTTAACCGCTATTTTATCATATTTAACATCAACAAAACCTGAAACACTTTTTATTATTTCCTGCGCCTTTTTTTCAGCCTGCTTGTTTGCGTAAAAAGTAGCCGCAGCATAGGCAACCCCTGAAAGAATCAGTAAAAAAGCAACAATTCCTGCAATAACTTTTGTTTTGTTCCCCATTTTTGTTATTTCCCTAATTTGATATATTTTTTATATTTTTTTGCGTTAAGTAAAGTCAAGCCACAGGGGATGCCCTACATTTATTTTATTTTTAACTCCACCTTTCTGTTATTTTTCTCTTTATCGTCAAAAGTTTCCTTAATAATTGGGCTTAACAGAAAAATCCTTTCAGGCTCAACCTTGCCTGTCTCTATAAGATAATCCCTCACAAAATTAATCCTGCGTTCCGCAAGGGCTTTAAAATCTTCTTCACCTATCTTAATATGTTTTTTTAATAAGGCTTCCTGTTCTTCTCTGGGAATTTTTTTTACGATTGTCATGAGATATTTTTCTTTTTCAAAAGGAGCTGCCTTGTAGGCATCCCAGAGATATTTTTCAAACTCATCATTTGCCACAGACATTTTATCAAAATCTATTTCAATGTCATCCTTTATGCTTCCCACAATATCCTTAAATTTTTGCGCCTTTATCAAACGTAAAAATTTATTTTCAGTAATACCGGATGTATCGGAATTTTTTTCCACATAACCTATGACATCCACTTTTATGCCGGGACGGTCGTAAAGCGCCTTGGCAAGCGCGGCAAGTTTTTTCATTGATTCCCCATCAGGCTCTGGCGCGCCGCTTTCAAAGGTTATGATATTTACCTCTTCTCCGCCTCCAAAAAAAGAGCCTATAAATGAAAAAGGTGATGTAATAATCTTTGTTACCAGATTAACTATCATTTTTAATACAAGACCGCCAACGCTGAATTCAGGATCTTTCATATCGCCTGTGACAGGCATGCTTATATGTATCTCGCCCTTTCTGTTCTTAAGCAAAGAAATTGCAAGCCTTAAAGGAAGACTTACCGCATCCTTGCTCTGAACTTCTTCCCCAAAATCAAGCTGGTCAAAAAGTATTTTGCTTTCAATGTTTAATATGTTTTTATGGATTTTATACTGGGACTCAAGGTCAAGTTTGCCTTTGCTTATTGTATAGCCAAGATATTTTCCTGAATATGGCGAAAGGGATGTCATTTGCAGGGTATTGACATTTATTGACATATCTGCATAGAAGTTATCCGGGTTTGAGCTTAAATCCCCGGTTATCTTTACAGGGGAGTAGCCGTCAGCCTTTGCGGTAAAATTTAATTTTGCAGGTTTTTCAGATATTGATGTAAGGCCTGAGATATCACCGTCTAACTCGGATAATGCAAGTTTAAAGGGCGGTTTTACCCTCTGGTCAAGAAAAAAGAAAGAGCTGTCATTAAAGGTAATTTTTTTAATTATTATATCATTCTTTTGTTCTGCGGTTTGTTTTTCAGGATTATTTGTTTTGTTTGTGTTTTTTTCTTTATTTTCCTGCGATTTTTCCTTTATAAGGGTATGGATGTTTGTTGTGCCATCTTCTTCAACGATAAGCCTTGATTTAAATTTTTTTGCAATAATTTCATCCACTGAAACCTGAAAGGGATTGCTTTTTAACTGAATGTTTTTTGATAAAAGACTTTCAAATAAAAGAAGGTCTTCAGCCTTAAAACCATCAAGAGCCTTAAAATTGAAAAAATCAGCGTTTCCTACAAAGTTAAATGATGTCTCAGAGTCTTTATTTTTATTAAACTTTATTGCGCCTTTAAGTCCTGCCTCGCCTTTGACAAGTATTGCATTAACAAACTTGCTCAG
The DNA here is from genome assembly GCA_020720325.1 of Desulfobulbus propionicus. Classification (GTDB taxonomy): domain Bacteria; phylum Desulfobacterota; class Dissulfuribacteria; order Dissulfuribacterales; family DYOW01; genus DYOW01. Next base: position 2,661 of record DYOW01000115.1, on the reverse strand, counting down.
ATATGGCTGAAAGGTTTTTAAAGGAATGTCGTCCATGTGAATAGTAAAATTGCCGTCAAGGGGTGAGATGGTCATTTGTCCGTTGGTATTAAGTTTGCCGCGTTCCTGTATGTCTGCCTGCGCCTCTATTAATAATGGGTTTGTTTTTTTATCTGATATATTTTTGATGCTGGCGCTGATTATTCTGGCATTTAGTTTTGAATTGTCTGCAAAAAAATTATCGGTTAGACTTATATCCAGATTATTAATTTGGGTATTATTTATATTGTATTTCCAAGTATTGTCAGTCTGTATGGTTGCATTGTTTTCGGGTTTTTCGGAAGTTTTAGCAGAAAGCATATTTGAAAGGCTTATTATTCCCTTCTTATTGTAAACAGCATTTATAAAAGAATCTGAGACAGTAAGCTTTTCAAGGTTTATTGTCTTATCAAGAGGGAGTATATCAAGATTACTCACATTAATGTTTTTAATTTCCAAATCCATTGTATTTGTGCTGTTGTCGTAGATTTTAAGGTTGTTTACTGATGAGTTTAAGCGGGAAATTTTTAGTTCATTGCTCTTGTTCTGATTTGTGTAATAAATGGTGGCGTTTGCGTCAATAGTTCCGTCTGTGATTTCCCTTGTAAAATACTGATTGTAATAGGATTTAAACGTATTTATCTGAATATTGCCAACAGATGAATTAATATCTAGTTTAAGCGGTTTTAATGTGAGTTTGCCAGCCATTTGAAGTTTTTCATTGCTGTCGCCGGATAATTTAAGAAAAATATCTGAAATATCTCCGGGTTTTGTGCTGAAGTTATCAAGTCTTAGATTTACAGGATATAAAACCTTCTTTAACGGCTCTTTTATTGCAAGGTCTTTAATATCAATTTTTCCTTCCGTTAAATCAATATGTTGAAGAGAAAAAATAAAGGGTTTTTCTTCGTTGTTTTTTTTAGAGTTTTTAGGGTTTTCGTTGGGAGCAGGGGTTTTTTTATTGTATATCTCAGGCAGGTAAAATAAGCCGTTTTCAAGCCTTGCCACATTGGCCTGAGGTTTTGCTATCTTTAGTTCCTTTATTAAAAGCTCTTTTTTTAATAGATTGCTTTGGGGAATATTTAATGAAATCTCAGGGATTTTGAGAAATTCCAGATTATCCCGCTTAAGTTGTATTTTTGTATCTTGAATGGTTACGTTTCCCTCAATGTTAAGGTATGATTTGTCTTCAGGCAGATTGGCGAAGGATAGCAAAATATTTGAATTAAAGATTCCTTCTGTGACATTAAAATTAGTATCAACAGGCAGATATTTAAGATAATAAGGCAGATTTATCCCCGAAAGATTAAGATTAAAGACAGTTTCAAGGGTTTGGGCAAAAGGTTTTGTCTTTCCTTCAAGATTAAAAGGGCTTGCATTAATTTTTGCAGATATTGACGGTTGTGTAAATATATCCACAAGTTTGGGGAGATTTGAAAGAAAGGGCAGGGCGATGTTTAGTTCTTCTATTTTGTGGAGGGTATTTTCCGGGATGTCATTAAAATCTATTTTTGCATTATTAATGAGGATATTATTTAGTGAAAAAAGAAACTTTTTGTCATTTTTTGATTTGATTGTAATATCAGAAAAATTATAAGCATTGTTGTTCTGTCTTGTTATGTTGATATAGGGGGATTGCAGTTTTATTTCTTTTATTACAAGCGCTTGGTTTGTAATGGATTTTGAATCAAAATCAATGTATATGTTTTGAAGGTTAATCCATGTGGTATTTCCGTCTTTTTCATTAATTTTAAGGTTATTAACCCATAATTCAAAGGTAAACGGGTCAAATTCAAGCTTTTCAATTGCGGCGTTTCTTGCCAATAATTCATTAATTTTTTTAACAGCATAATTTTTTCCCACAACAGGCAGGATATAATAGCCAAATATTGTATAAAACAGAAAAACATACAGGATAACAAGGGTAGTTATCTCAATTTTTTTCTTGATTGAATTTTTTTGTATGTCTTTCATGTATTATCCTTAAGCTGTATTTATTTTGGGGTTAAAGATAAATTTTTTTGTTAGTTTTATTATGGAAACAATTATTGCAGTAAATGCCATAAATATTGCTATAAAAGGCGCAAGTATTACAAGAAGTGTGATAACTACCGCAAGAATTATCTCAGCAGAGGAAATTATAAAATTTAAAAGCCCGCCTGTGGTTAAGGTCGTGCCTGCCCTCACACTGGTCATGGCGGATTTTATAATTCCAGACACCAACCCTCCACATATCGCAGCCATTGTCCATTTGATGTATGGCGACATGTCTGTTATAAAAGATGCAGTTAGGATGGCGCCGCATATTACAGCGACAGGCAGGGTGATTGTATCTAATAAATTATCAAGCCAGGGTATGTAATATGCCAGAATTTCAGCAATGCAGGCAATCCCAAAGGTGATTATCGCAGGCATTGTCCCAATCCAGACAAAATCTCCTGAAACATGGATATGGCCGGTATAAGCCCCGATAGAAATGGCAAGCATTGGAACAAAAACCCTGAATCCGCATGCTGTAGCCAGTCCAATTCCAAGAAAAAAAGGCCAGATGGTTTCCATAGGCAACCCCTTTTGCAACAGTTGAATTATAAAATATCACAGGAGCGCGGTTTTGGCAAGGCTAAATGGCGGGAGATGAAAAGG
>DYOW01000203.1 GCA_020720325.1 Desulfobulbus propionicus | reverse complement strand
TTATAACATACTGGAATAAAGCTGCCGGGAGGATAGCAGGTTTTGCTGCCGATGAGGTTATTGGCAAAAGTTGTTCTGATAACATCCTTACCCACATTGATTGTAATGGCACAAATCTTTGTATTACAAGTTGTCCTCTTGCAGCGACTTATGGCAGATGGAAAATTACGCGAAGCTGAGGTGTATATGCACCATAAGGACGGTCACAGAATTTTGGTTTCTGTTCGTCTTAGCGCCTTGCTTGATAAAAAAGGCGCTATAACAGGCGGCATAGAATTATTTTCAGATATCACTAATCATGTGGCCAATGAATTAAGGGTAAAAGAACTTGAAAAGTTAGCCCTTCTTGATAATCTTACCCAATTAGCAAACAGACATTATATAGAAAGAGAAATTCAAAGCAGACTGGGAGAGAAAAAACGTTTTAATGTGCCATTTGGTATTTTATTTATTGATATTGATCATTTTAAAAAAATTAACGACACATATGGACATATTGTGGGTGATAATGTCCTTAAATTTGTCGCAAAAAATTTTATTTCAAACTCCAGACCATTTGACCTTTATGGACGCTGGGGAGGTGAAGAATTTATTGGTGTTATACCTAATATAAGCGAAAACGATCTTGAATTTATTGGGAACAGAATTCGTTTGCTTATAGAAAACTCCTGTATCATTATTGAAAATACCAAAATACAGGCGACAATATCAGTTGGAGCCACCCTTGCCAATGAGGAAGATACTTTGGAAAGTATAGTAAAAAGAGCAGATAGCCTTCTTTATAAAAGCAAAGAATCAGGAAGAAATATTTTGACAATAGGCTAAAAATAACGCATGATATTAAAATTTTTCTGATACATTATGAACTAAAAAAAAAATAACTAGCCTTTCACAAATGGAATTTACATTGCGGGCATGGATGTTCAGATAATACTTGGGGAAATGGTTGATAGCAATGTGTGTTAAGCTGCAAAAACATTTAAAAATAATCTTAAAAAACCAGTCCGGTAAAATGTATGAACATTTAAT
>DYOW01000202.1 GCA_020720325.1 Desulfobulbus propionicus | reverse complement strand
TGTCCTTTATCTGCCGCAAAGCCTCTTCTTTTGTTCCTGAGTACTTGAATTCAAAAATAAAAATGGCTTTTTCTTCAATCACAGCGTCTATCCTGCCTTTTGATGTCCTTGCCTCTGCGGTTATTTTTAAGCCGAGAAGGGAGAAAATCAGATAAAAAATTGACTGATAATATTTTTCCTGCGGAATCTGTATATCATAAGGTATATTTGCAAAAAATACAGACAACATCTCAAAAAATCTGTCAAAATCAGGCACATCCAATGCATCAATCATATTCCATAAGTAGGAATCTGAAAGCTCTTTTTTTACACCTGAGAATGTATTTATTAAATAATGCTGGAATGACTCTTTTACCTCTAAATTGGGATATGAAAGGAGATATTGTCTTCTTTCGCTTTTATAATCTTTTATGGTTAAATATCCAGCCTGAAAAAGAATGGGGATAAGGTCTAATGTCTCGATTTCATAGCTTCCGAATGCATATTCATTTACCCAGATGTTTTCAATGTCCTGGGGAATTTGCCGCTGATTTTTGATTAATTTTATAAGAAAGGTGGGGGTTCCTGATTCAAACCAGTAATTGGAAAAATGTTTGTTTGCAAAGAGATTTAATGTGGAAAATGGATTATAAACTTTTTCGCATTCATCACTGAAACAATATCCATTATACATTAAGGCTATTTTATCTGTTAATTCATCTTCTGATATGTTTTTTGTTTTAGAAAAGTTGTGAATATGTTCATTAAAATGATTAAATAACTCTTCCTGTGTTATGCCACAGATTGCAGAGTAATCCTTAAGCATGGATATATCTCTTAAGTTATTTAATCCGCTAAATATTCCAGTTTTTGAAAATTTTGAGACGCCAGTCAAAAATGCAAATTTTATATTTGCATCCTGCGCCTTTATTATGGTGTAAAAACCCTTTAATATTTCCCTGAATTCTGACGCAAGGGCTGGATTTTCAAGGTGGTCAATAATGGGTTTGTCGTATTCGTCAATAAGAATTATTACCTGAGAATCAAATTTTTCTCTTAAAAGGT
>DYOW01000114.1 GCA_020720325.1 Desulfobulbus propionicus | reverse complement strand
TTCGCTACCTTTCGCAATGACGGACATTGTCATTGCGAGGAACATTGTGGCGAAGCAATCTAATTTTTAGAGGTTGCCTTTAATAATAACCACCCACATAAATAAACAGAAAATATTATCTAAGCCTACAAAAATTAATTTTTAGAACTATAATAATGTCATGATTAACGCAAAAACTGAATTATACGGCATTATAGGACATCCTGTTTCACATAGTTTAAGCCCGCTTATGCACAACAGCGCCTTTAAAGCCCTTGGAATAAACGCTGTGTACCTTGCCTTTGATGTGACAAATCTTAATAATGCCATAACAGGGATTAAAGAACTTGGAATAAAGGGTTTATCCGTAACAATTCCCCATAAAGAAAAAATTATGGAGTTTGTTGATATAATTGATGATTCCGCAAGGGAAATAGGCGCGGTAAATACATTATTAATAAGAGAAAACAAGATTTTTGGTTATAATACTGACTGGCTTGGAGCTGTTCTTGCCCTGCAAGAAAAAACAGAACTTTCAGGGAAAAAAGCAGTTGTCATAGGCGCTGGAGGTTCTTCAAAGGCAATCTGCCACGGCTTAAACAAACATGGCGCTTCCATTCATATTATTAACAGGAGCATAGAAAAAGCAAGGGAATTAGCCTCCAACTTTAACGCTGGTTTTTCAGGTCTTAATGAAGATAAAGATATTTACGGAGATATTCTTATAAATACTACATCAATAGGAATGACAGGCACAGACACACAAGGACAACTGCCTGTTGATGATAAATTTATCCAAAACTTTAAGGTAATAATGGACATAGTCTATTCCCCGCTGCAAACACCTTTATTAAAAAGCGCTCATGAAAAAGGACTGTCCACCATTGACGGATTAAGGATGCTGTTATTTCAGGGGGTAAAACAATTTGAGCTGTGGACAGAGAAGCTACCCCCTCTTGAAGTAATGCAGAAGTCGTTATATAATAAATTATGACAGAAAATTACATAAAAATACCCAAAACAGACAAAAAACCTGTTGCGACCATAAAAGTCCCTGGTTCAAAAAGTATAACACAGCGCGCCCTTGTCACAGCCTCCCTTTCATGCGGAATATCTGTTTTATTAAATCCTCTTGTCAGTGAAGACACCTTGCTTCTTGCAGAAGCCCTTGATAATCTTGGAATAATCATTGAAAAGCTTGAAAATAAGTGGATTATAAACGGCAGAAACGGAAATATACTGCCATATAATAAAGAGCTTTACATGGGTAATAACGGCACTGGAATACGCTTTCTGTGTTCCATCGCCTCTCTTGGTTCAGGAAAATATATCCTGACAGGAACAAAAAGAATGGAGGAAAGACCGGTAAAGCCCTTGCTTGATGCATTAAACCAGCTTGGAATTGAGGCAAAAAGCATCAAAAAAAATGATTGCCCCCCTGTTGAAATTGTTACACACGGATTAAAAGGCGGCAGATGCAGTTTATCCGCAAAATTAAGCAGTCAGTATCTTTCATCTTTAATGCTTGTAGCCCCATGCGCAGACGAAGAAATGACAATAGATATTATCGGCGAATTAACCTCAAAACCATATATTAATATTACCACAGGTGTTATGAAGGCATTTGGCATTGATATAACTGAAGAAGAAAAAAAAATTTCCATACCACTTGGCCATTACAGGGCAACAGAATATCCCATTGAAGGGGATGCGTCAGGAGCTTCATATTTTTTTGCTCTTGCTGCAATTACAGGCGGCACAATTAAAATATCAAACATCCCTGAGTTCTCTTTACAAGGTGACGCACATTTCGCAGACATTCTAAAGGTAATGGGCTGCACAGTTACAAAGGGGAAAGATGGCGTGACAGTGACAGGAAATGACGTGCTTAAGGGCATTGATATAGATATGTCAAACTGGCCTGATATTGTCCCGACCCTTGCTGTTGTCGCTGCCTTTTCCCATGGGACAACAAGGATTACCAATGTGCCCCATTTAAGGATAAAGGAGACAGACAGATTAAAGGCAGTGGCAACCGAACTTGCAAAAACAGGGGTTAATGTAAAAGAACTTGATGACGGCCTTGTAATAGAGGGTTTGCAGTCAAAAAATCTAACTGGCGCGACAATAGAAACTTATGACGACCACAGGATAGCAATGGCGTTTTCCCTTGCAGGTCTTAAAATACCGGATATAACCATAGAAAATCCTGGCTGCGTTGTTAAATCCTTTCCTAATTACTGGGATGTTTTTTTTGATGTGATTAAATAAATTAATGACGAGAATCTTCATTATTGGTTACAGGGCCACCGGTAAAACCACCGCTGGAAAAAAACTTTCCATGGAATTAAATATCCCTTTTTTTGATCTGGATGATGTTATAGTAAAAAAACAAGGTCAAAACATACAAAAAATTGTTGAAGATTTTGGATGGGATTATTTCAGGCGCCTTGAGAGGGAGCGTCTTAAGGATTTTATGGATTTAAACGAATCCTTTGTATTATCATGCGGCGGCGGCGCTGTTCTGCATGGGGATTTATGGAAAAAACTGAAAAATGCCTTTGTGATATGGCTTAAAGCAGAGCCGCAAAAAATTTTTGAAAGAATCATTAATGATCCTGTGACTGTTGAACAAAGACCTCCTCTTGACGAAACACTTTCTCTGAAAGATGAAATAGTAAAAAAACTTGAGGAAAGAACGCCTTTATACGAAGAGTTTTCTGATATTACAATTGAAACGGATTGTCTTAATATTGATGAAATAGTTAATAAAATTAAAGGGGGGATCTATGGCGGGTAATGTTTTTGGAGAAATTTTCAAGGTGGTGACATGGGGCGAATCTCATGGTCCTGCCATTGGCGCTGTCATTGACGGATGTCCTCCTCTTTTACAGTTATCCGAAGAAATTATACAGAAAGATCTTGACAAAAGAAAACCAGGTGGCGGTCAGCCTGGCGCCACACCCAGAAAAGAGCCTGATAAGATTCAGATATTATCCGGTGTTTTTGAAGGACTTACCACCGGAACACCAATATCCCTTGTTATCTGGAATCAGGATGCAAAAAGCAAATCATATGAACATCTTAAGGACATTTTCAGACCCGGACACGGAGATTATACCTATTTTAAAAAATATGGAATAAGGGATTACAGGGGAGGCGGCAGGTCTTCAGGAAGGGAAACTGCCGCAAGGGTCGCAGCTGGCGCGGTTGCCCAACAGATTCTTAATGCATACAATATAAATATTCTGGCATTTACCAGGGCCCTTGCCGGAGTCACCGCAACAAAAATTGATATTGAAACAATAAACAGAACCCCGTTTCTCTGTCCTGATTCAGAGGCTTGTATCTTAATGGAAGAAAGTTTAAGGGCAATAAGGGAAAAAGGGGATTCTGCCGGCGGTATTGTGGAAGTAAGGGTTAAAAACTGTCCCCCCGGCCTTGGCGAACCTGTTTTTGACAAACTTGACGCAGAGCTTGCCAGGGCATTAATGTCAATAGGCGCTGTAAAATCAGTGGAAATAGGAAGAGGAGTTGAGGCTGCAAAGCTCACAGGCTCTCAAAATAATGATGAAATAACCCCTTACGGATTTATCACCAATAATTCCGGCGGTATTCTTGGCGGTATCTCAAATGGAGATGAAATTGTATGCAGGGTAGCGGTTAAACCTATTCCTTCGATTTCTATAAAGCAGAAAACAATTAACACCAAAAACGAACCCGCTGATATTATTGTTTATGGAAGGCATGATTCTTCTGCCATTCCAAGGATTGTGCCTGTTTGTCAGGCAATGGTAAGGCTTACAATAGCAGACCATCTTTTGAGACAAATCACACTTAAAGGATTTAATAAAATTGAGTTATAAAGGACATATAAAAATTGGCATTATTGGCGGAAACGGCAGGATGGGCATTTGGTTCAGGACCCTTTTTGAGGCAAAGGGTTACGAGTGTCTTATATCAGATAGGGGAACTGAGCTCTCAAATATTGATATTGCCAGGTCTTGTAATGTTATAATTGTTGCGACTCCAATGGAGGTTTTTGAGGATGTTATTAAAGAAATAGCTCCGCATATACAGGAAGATGCCTTTCTTACAGATATATGTTCGCTTAAATCCACCCAGGTAAAGCGCATGCTTAATTATACAAATTGTTCGGTTGCAGGCTCTCATCCACTTTTTGGACCCTATGAAAGCTATACAAAAAAATTAAGAGTGGCTTTATGTCCGGCAAGAGGGGATGACTGGTTTATTTGGTGGGATAATTTCCTAAAGGAAAACGGAGCAATTACCATAACGCTATCACCTGAAATGCATGATAAATATATGGCTGTTATACAGGCGTTAAATCATCTGATACTGATATCGCTTGGCACAACTCTATGCCATGAAGAGCTTAATCCTGAGATGCTCCATGCCCTTTCCACCCCAAGTTTTGAAAAACAGCTTGAGATAATGTTAAGACTCATCCCGCAAGATCCAAATTTATATTCCCGCATCCAGATGGACAATCCCTTTACCCTTGATGCATTAAAAAACTTTAAAAGAAATTTTGAAACACTATATTGTATTGTTTCCACAAACAAGGATGAGGAATTTGTCAGATACTTTAAATATGTCCAGGAAACATCCAAAAAATTCCTGAAAAAGCCGGATTAATTTATTTCTAATCAATGATATGGATTTTATAAAAGAAACAAAAGACGGCATTCTTTTAAAAATTCATGCGCATCCCGGCTCAAAAAAAAATGAAATATGCGGACTTCACGGGGATTCATTAAAAATAAAAATAAAAGCGCCTCCGGTTGACGGTGAGGCAAATAAATCCTGCGGGGAATTTTTATCTGATATTCTTAACATACCTCAGGCAAATATAATAATAAAATCAGGCGTGACATCAAGAAACAAAACTTTTTTAATAAAGGGAATCACCAGGGAAGAGGCGCAGAAAATATTTTTACCGGATATTTCTGAATAATCCCGGATTATGTGGTTTTAGAGGCGCTGTTTAATATGACAGTAAATGTGCTGCCCGCGCCAAATTCACTTTCAACTGTGATCTCCCCGCCATGGGCTTCAATAAAGTCCCTGCTAATTGTAAGACCTAGCCCCACTCATTCTTTTTTTTTACAAATTTCATACCCAGCCAAATCAAGTATCTTTGGGATGCCCCTCACCATATCCCTGTCAGATTCCTTGTCTGTCTCGCTTAATTCATTATACGGCACAAGACAGTTATGAATCTTATTGTCCTTATCAATCATATTTCCATATTTCCAGCCGTCTCTGATTTTACCCTCCATCCAAACCTGATGCGCTGCCTCAGCAAGTTTTTCCAGAAGTTTCTTGTCATTTTCAAAAAT
>DYOW01000113.1 GCA_020720325.1 Desulfobulbus propionicus | reverse complement strand
TGCTATAGAAAAATACTTGAGGAAGAAAAGGAAAAAAAAACTCCAGAGCAACCATCTTCGCGCACAAACAATGACAATATATTTCCAAACCAGACATTATCCCTTGAAAAAAAAGAGGATGACACCTCAAATTATTTTCTCTCAATACTTGAAGAAAGCCTGAAGCAAACCGGTTTAGATGAAAAATTCAGGGAATGTGACTACAAACTAAGAAAATTTTTAACTATTAGCCCTGATTTAATATGTATTGTGCATTATAAACAGGGAAATTTTATGCTTTTAAACCCAGCTTGGGAAAAATTGCTTGGTTATTCCATAAACGAACTTCTTGAAAGGCCGTTTATTGATTTTGTTCACCCTGAAGACAGGGATAAAACAATCAGGGTTATAAAGGAAAACTTAAATAATGGCAAGTCTGTCATGCAATTTGAGAACAGATATCTGACCAAATATGGCAAAACAATCTGGCTTGAATGGATAGCTCACTCTTCACTGGAAGATGGTAAAATTTTTGCGATTGCGCGAAATATTTCTGAGCGTAAACACACTGAGGCATTAATAAGCGCTAATGAAAGAAAATTTCGCATTATTTCTGAGTACGTTTCTGAGTAAAAAATTTGAGATTGCCTTTAATTGCCAGGTCTTGAAATGAGTGTGTTAAATAAATATTATCAAAAAATCAAAGCTATCGCAAGCGACTTATACGATGAGGAATTGTTTTTGCTTGCCTCAAGCATTAGTTTTTACACTCTTTTTTCACTAATTCCCCTTGTTTTTCTGGTTCTGTCCGTATTTGTAAGCCTTCCAAACTTTGAAGAGTATCATGAAAAAATTAAAAATTTTATCTTTTCAATGCTTATAACATCCCATCAGGATTTAATAGTTGCATATTTTGATGAATTTTTAAAAAATTCTGTAAAACTTGGAGTATTAGGCTTAAGTTTTATGATATTTGGGCTTATTATGTTTTTTCAGTCCTATGAACTTACTGTTAACAGGATATTTCAGACAAAGGCCAGGGATTTTATTGGCATGCTCACCACATACTGGACTCTTGTCACTTTAGGCCCCCTTGGACTTGCATTATCGTTTTATTTATCAAATGAATTAAACGATTTATTACAACAATTTTATTACACAAGCTGGATAAATATTCTTGCAATTTTTCCATTTTTTGTTATATGGTTATTATTTTTTATAACATATCTCATATCAATAAACATAAAAGTTGATGTTTTGGCAGCGCTGATTTCTTCTTTTGTATCTTCAGGGATATGGTATCTTGGAAAAAATTTATTTGCTTTTTATATTATTTCAAATAAGACTTATAAGAGTATTTACGGCTCATTTAGCGCTGTTTTGTTTTTTCTGCTCTGGATATACTTATCATGGGTAGTTTTGCTCTATGGATTAAAGCTTTGCCGTTATCTCCACAACAAACGAATAAAGCAAAAGGAAGAAAAGGAAGAGGCTGAGGCTATACAATAAAATTAATGGAAAAAAAAATAATCACAATATACACTGACGGGGCCTGCTCAGGAAATCCCGGGCCTGGCGGGTGGGCTGCAATATTAAGCTATCTTGATAAAGAGAAGGTTTTGAGCGGCTGGTCTTCCCATACAACCAATAACAGGATGGAGCTTATCGCGCCTTTAAGGGCATTTGAAAACCTTAATGTCAGGGACAAAAGCCTTTATGAGATACACATATTCACTGATTCCCAGTATCTTAAAAACGGCATTACTTCATGGATACATGGCTGGAAAAGAAACAACTGGAAAACATCCAATAAACAACCGGTCAAAAATAGTGATTTATGGAAAAAATTGGATGAATATTCACATGATTTGGAGATAAGATGGGAATGGGTGAAGGGTCATGCGGATAACCCCGGAAATACAAGGGCGGATAAAATTGCAAGGGAGGCATTATTGTCAGGGCAAAAGGGAGAGATTTTTGAGGATAGTCTGGGACTCAGCAGGTGCGATTCATGAAAGGTTGCTGAGTCCAGCCAAAGAATCGCCCCACAAAATGTTTAAACCTTAAAATTCATCCCTCTTAACTCTGCAACCAGTTTTACAAAATCTTCTGGCAATAATGATTGCGGGCCGTCAGAAAATGCCTTTTCAGGATGGTTATGAACCTCAACAAGAAGAGCTACTGCCCCTGCGGCAGCGCCAGCCTTTGCAAGGGGTATAACCTGTTCTCTTTTTCCTCCTGCATGGCTTGGGTCAACCACCACAGGCAAATGCGTCTCTTTTTGAAGGTATGGAATGACATTTATATCAAGTGTATTTCTTGAGTGCTGGGAAAAAGTTCTTATGCCGCGTTCGCAAAGTATCACATCATGATTGCCCTCTGACATGATATATTCCGCTGCCATAAGAAATTCGTCTGCTGTCGCCCACATGCCGCGTTTTAATAGCACTGGTTTTTTTGCCTTTCCAGCCCTTTTCAAAAGGCTGTAATTTTGCATGTTTCGGGTCCCTATCTGGATTATATCTGCATATTCTTCCACAAGATCACAGTTTTCTGGGTCAGTTGCCTCAGAAACAATAGGAAGACCGGTTTTATCCCTTACCATAGCAAGTATTTTAAGTCCTGTTTCTCCAAGACCCTGAAAGGCATAAGGTGAGGTTCTGGGCTTAAATGCGCCGGCTCTAAAAATGCTTGCTCCTGCTTCCTTTACAAGACGGGCAATTTCAAGGGCGCCTGCCTCGCTTTCAACAGCGCATGGACCAGCCATGATAACAATTTTATCCCCTCCAATTACAATTTCGCCGTTTTTAAGGATAATTTTTTTATTTTCCCTGTGCATTTCACGGCTTACGAGTTTATATGGCTTTGATACTGGTATGGCATCTCTTACTCCGGGCAAATCAATAAAGATGGCAGGGTCAACTGCGCCAGTATTTCTTAGCACACCTATCGCGACTCTTTCACCTCCGGGTATTTGCTTTGCCTCCCAGCCCATTTCTTCAATCTTTTGGGTGACATTATTTATTTGTTCCTGTGTTGCATGATTATCCATAACAATAAGCATAAATTATTCTCCTTTTTTGCGAACTTCATCGGTAATAATATGAATATCCCTTTGTGGAAAGGGTATCTGAATATTTTTTTCACGAAAGGCTTTATCTATTGCAAATCTTATTTCGCTTGCTGTTCGTAGTCTTTTATCAATGTCTTTTATATAAAAAAGAAGCTGGAAGTTAAGGGAACTGTCTGCAAAATCAGTAAACCAGACTATAGGGGGGGAAACTGTTGAGTCATTAATGGTTAGAGGATGGTTTTTTGCAACTTCAATTAATGTGTCATGAACCAGATTCACATCACTTCCATATGCAACCCCAACATTTATCCTTACCCTTCCAATTCTGTCGTCAAACATCCAGTTCTGCACCTGGTTTGCTATCAACTCTGAATTAGGCACAATAACGTCGCATCTGTCAAAGGTTTCAATTACCGTTGACCTTACAGATATTCTTTTTACATAACCCTCGGTGTTATTCACAACAATCCAGTCGCCTTTTTTTATAGGGCGTTCAAAGAGAAGAATCAAACCGGAAACAAAGTTATTTACAATATTTTGCAAACCAAAGCCTATTCCAACAGAAAGCGCTCCTCCGATTAAGGCTAAGTTTGATATATCAAAGCCAGAGAGAGAAAGAAAGATAACAAATGCAATCACATATGCTACATAGCTTAGAATGGTAACAATGGAATCAACTTCAGAGTGTTCAATTTTATCGGTTTTAATAAGGGAATTTTCTATATTATGCTTAAGCCATCTGATTAATCCTATTAAAAAAAGTAATATTAAAAGGCCTGTGATTATTTTAAGGGGAGAGATTTGAATTTTGGCAAAATGAATGCCGTCAAAGATAAATTCTTTGACCTTTATCTTTATATTTTCAGAAAATTGTAGTGAATACACATAAAATAGCGTTAAAAAGATAGAAATTGTACCTATAATCAGAAACTGAAGCCAGATTAAAAAAGTAAAATACTCGCCTTTTTTTATATCGAGGGTGTCTCTGAATCTGATTTGCCAGTCTTTTTCACCTGAAGAAAGCCCGATAAAAAACTGTTTTAAAATAGCATTTACGAAGATTAATAAGCATAATAAAACAGTAGTTTTCAGGATAAATTTCATTAAAAAAATTGAAAAATTACTGTAACCGAGTAATTCTGCTATTATTATGGCTAAATAAACCGGAAAACTTATTGTTCTGTATATTGATACATTATTAACCAGTATTAATTGGGTGGACTTCCTTAAAAGAAAAAATAATATTGATAATGTAAACAAAATTACAGAAAAGCCTGAGCCGGATGAAGACAGGTACTGGGGCAGCGTGCTTGAAACTAAGGAAATATTAAAAAATAAAAACAAAATAAAGCTGAATAATATTAACTTAATTGAGTTTTTTATTTCTTTAAAGATTTTGATGCCGTGCTCTTCTTCAACACCGGCATAAATCATACCTGCCTTAATTGTAATATATGATACGAAATACAGACAACAAAGAGAAAGGAGTGTAACTAAAGGTGCGACAGCAAAATTAGTATTAAATAATAATGTTAATGAGGCAAGGGTAATCAAACAAAGTGGAATTAATATAAAAAGATAATTTTTTATTGAAAGAAGAGATTCTTTTATTTTTTTATCTTTAATTTTGGTTTTAATTAGAAATATTAACCAATTAGCAAGGAAGATTCCAGAAAAAAATAAAAAAAACACAATAATTCCGCGAGCGGCATCAAGGGTTTGTATGTTGCTTTTATTAATCAAGATGTCGTATAGATCAACAGGAACAGAATTGATATTGGGTAAAAAAAGCAGTATATTTGTGAAAAAATCATTATTTTTAAAGAAAATCTGTGTTTTAATCAGATTTTTTTGGTGATGCGCCAGTTTTTCTGTGAGGTTTGATGATTCATTTACGAGGTATTTACAACCGTTTATTTCTTTTTCAATAGTGGTTTTTTGATCCTGCAGGAGGTTTCTTTGTTTGGTAAGCTCGCCTGCCTCCCCTTTAACCTGTTCTCCAATGGCATCAATGGAAAGGTTAATTTTATCAAGTTCAGATTGAGATAACCCAACGCATTCATTGCTTTTGGTTTTTAGGTCTGAAAGCTCCTGAAAAATTGCCTTAATCGTTTTTTCATCATTTCCAATGGTATCAATATCTTTTTTTATTTGACTTAATCTGATAAGATTATCGCTGATTGTAAGGGTCTTTGATAATAATATCTGAGGAGAAAAAATGAAAAATAATACAGAAAGGTATAATACTAAAAGATTTGGCATTTTTTTATAGATTTAAGTAATTTTGTATTATTTTACCCTGAAATTGTAATAAAGCAGATATTTTTAATATGGTGAATAAATATAATGGTGATCCCAAGGGGACTCGAACCCCTGTTTCCGGCGTGAGAGGCCAGCGTCCT
>DYOW01000025.1 GCA_020720325.1 Desulfobulbus propionicus | reverse complement strand
TGATGAATTGTTTCAAAATCTTGATAAAAATGACATTGAGATTGAAAAACTATAACTAAAAGAGTCAGAAGAAAGGATTAAAAATCAAGTCTATTCCCCTTGAAGATGTATTGAAAAAATATTTTTAACAAATCTCTTTTTCTAAGCATCCCCACTACCTAACCCTCTTCAATTCCTCCCATTTTGTTGTATAACACGGTGATTTTTGTGTTGAGCGCATTTTCCATGACTGATTAAGTCCTTCCGCCGCATATTTTACTGTGGATTTGCCCAATTTTTTATTTATATTGTCAATGCTAAGCATCAAATCTTCGGATTTTTTCTCTTTAACAGGGTCAGTTTCATTAAAAAGAGTGGCGGGAGCAGGAACATCCAGCGTAAGCCCTGTTAAAATCACGCCGCATTTATGATAAAAATACCCTTTTTTATATATTTTTTTCAGGGCATTGATTGCCAGATTTATAAGCTCTCCCGTGTCTTTTGTGGGATTTTCCGGCGTAATTCCAAAGGAATTCTGATAAAAGGCATCAACCTTGCTGAAAGGATTGGTGGTTATAAAAACAATTATAAGCCCTGCCCTTAATCCCTGCTGTCTTAATTTTTCCGCTGCCCTTGTGGTATGCCATGCCACAGCCTGCTCTATCTCTTTGTATTCGCTTATTTTTTTTCCAAATGACCTTGACGTGAGTATCTGTTTTTTAGTGGGCGCAGCCTCTTCTATCTCTATGCATGATATTCCGTTAAGCTCCATTACGGTTCTTTGCATAACAACGCTAAATATCCGTCTCATTGCATGAGAGTCTTGTTTTTTAAGATCAAAGGCGTTTTTAATGCCCATGTTTTCCAATTTTGGGGCAAGTTTTCTGCCTATTCCCCATATATCCCCAGTCGCTATCTTTGGGAGCGCCTCATTCATGGCATTTTCATCAATCATTAAAAACACGCCCCCCCTTTGTTTTTCCTTTTTTGCAATCCTGTTTGCAATTTTTGCAAGGGTTTTGGTCAGGGAAAATCCAACCGATACGGGAATTCCTGTCCATTTTAATACAGTCTCCCGGATGTCTCTCCCAATTTCTTCAAGGTTTTCTTTTTTGAACCCTGTAAAATCAAGAAATGCCTCGTCAATGGAATATATCTCTATCGCAGGGGTGAAAGTGGAAAGAATATCCATAACCCTTTTTGACATATCGCCGTAAAGGCTGTAGTTAGAAGAAAACACAACAACCTTTTCTTTTTTGATGAAGGTTTCATACTCATGAAACGGGACGCCCATTGGTATTCCAAGCGCCTTGACTTCATCCGACCTTGCCACAATACAGCCGTCATTATTGGAAAGCACAACAACAGGCTTATTCTTTAAGGACGGATTAAAAACCCTCTCGCATGAGCAGTAAAAGTTATTGCAGTCAATAAGGGCAAATATTTTGTTATCCATAACTAATTTTTTAATGTGAAGATAAGAATTGTCAAAAAAAA
This sequence comes from Desulfobulbus propionicus, assembly GCA_020720325.1. Taxonomy (GTDB): domain Bacteria; phylum Desulfobacterota; class Dissulfuribacteria; order Dissulfuribacterales; family DYOW01; genus DYOW01. Next base: position 28,492 of record DYOW01000025.1, on the reverse strand, counting down.
TTTTTGCTATATATTCATAATAACAAATTTTAATTCAGGTTCAAAATGGAAAAATTAAATAGAATATTAATTACCGGCGCAGCGGGTTTTATAGGCTTTCATCTCTCCAAAAGACTTCTTGAACAGGGCCGGGAGGTAATAGGCATTGATAATTTCACTGATTATTACGATCCAAATCTTAAAGAAGACCGTCTGGCAATGCTTAAGCCCCACAGGAATTTCAGCTTTTATAAATTAGACATCTCCGACAGGGATAACATCCAAAGGCTTTTTGCCCAGCAAAAATTAGATTGTGTTGTAAATCTTGCCGCGCAGGCAGGAGTGAGGTATTCGCTTATTAATCCCCAGTCATATATTGACGCAAATATTGTTGGTTTTGCAAATCTTCTTGAGGGATGCCGTCATACAGGGGTAAAACACCTTGTTTTCGCCTCTTCAAGCTCTGTTTACGGAATAAACACCAAAATGCCTTTTTCAGTGCATCATAATGTGGATCATCCCATATCCCTTTATGCAGCCACAAAAAAATCAAATGAATTAATGGCTCACACATATTCATATCTATTTTCTTTGCCATGCACAGGACTGCGTTTTTTTACGGTTTACGGACCCTGGGGAAGACCTGATATGGCGCTTTTTCTCTTTACAAAGGCAATCCTTGAGGGAAAGCCAATAAGTGTGTTTAATGACGGGAAGATGAGAAGGGATTTTACCTATATTGATGATATTGTTGAGGGCGTTGTAAGGATTATTGACAAAATACCAGAGCCTGACCCAGAGTGGAATTCGGACAGTCCGGATCCCAGCTCAAGCAAGACTCCCTATAAAATATTTAATATTGGAAATAATCAGCCCCTTGAATTAATGTATTTTATTGAAACCATTGAAAAACATCTGGGCAAAAAGGCGATAAAAAATCTTATGCCGCTTCAGGCCGGCGATGTGCCAGCGACTTTTGCGGATATTGATGACCTTAGCAAGGCTGTGGGATTTAAGCCAGGCACATCCCTTGATTACGGCATTGAAAAATTTATTGAGTGGTATAGAGATTATTATAAAATTAATAAAGTTTAAGATAATAAAAATTTTAAAAATTAAACTAAATCTTTTAAAAAACAGGAAAATATAAAAAATGAACATAACAGTTGTTGGAACCGGCTATGTTGGACTTGTTGCCGGAGCCGGGCTTGCTGATTTCGGATTAAATGTGATTTGTGTTGATAAGGATGTCACAAAGATAGAGCTTCTTAAAAACGGCGTTATACCTTTTTACGAGCCGGGACTTAAGGAGCTTGTGGAGAGGAATGTAAGATTCGGCAGGTTAAGTTTTTCCACGGACATACAAAAGGCAATAAAGAATTCTCTTGTGATTTTTCTTGCTGTTGGAACTCCTTCAAGGGAAGACGGCAATGTTGACCTGTCCTTTGTCAAAGAGGTTTCCATGACAATTGCCGAAATTATAGATGACTACAAGGTTATTGTCACAAAAAGCACTGTTCCTGTTGGGACAAACAGGTGGATAAAGACAATTATTGATGAAAACAAGAAAAGCAATGATATAAGCGTTGATATTGTGTCAAATCCTGAATTTTTAAGGGAAGGCGCTGCTGTGGAAGACTTTATGCGACCTGACAGGGTTGTGCTTGGTTCGGACAGTCAGAAGGCGCTTGCGATTGTAAAGGATATTTACAGACCATTATATCTTATAGAGACATCTTTTATTGTCACAGACCTTGAGACAGCGGAGCTTATAAAATATGCTTCAAATGCATTTCTTGCCACAAAGATATCATTTATTAATGAGATTGCAAATTTTTGTGAAAAAATTAATGGAAATGTCCACCATGTCGCAAGGGCAATGGGACTTGACGGCAGGATTGGCCCTAAATTTCTCCATGCAGGCCCGGGTTTTGGAGGCTCTTGTTTTCCAAAGGATATAAAGGCGTTGGTTTCAATGGGAAAGGAGCATGAAAGCCCTTTTCAGATAGTTGAATCTGTAATCAGGATTAATGATGGTCAGAGAAAGAGGGTTGTTGAGAAATTTGATAAATTAATGGACGGCATTGATGGGAAAGGAGTCGCTGTGCTAGGACTTTCTTTTAAGCCAAATACAAGCGACACAAGGGAAGCCCCTGCAATATATGTTATTGAAGAACTCTTAAAAAAAGGTTATGATATTTCATGTTACGACCCGGAAGGTATGCCTGAATTTAAGAGAATTTTCCCTGAAGACAGGATAAAATATTTTAATGATCCCTATTCAGCCCTGAAAGACACTTCTTGTGCGATAATTCTTACTGAATGGAATGAATTCAGAAATCTTGATTTAAATAAAGTAAAAGCAATAATGAAAAGACCAATAATCCTTGACATGAGAAATATTTATAATCCACAAACACTAAGGGCAATGGGATTTGTTTATGACAGCATCGGAAGGCCTTAAAAAGACAAAAAACACCATAATTGCCATTTCCAATCAGAAGGGCGGTGTGGGAAAGACCACCACTGCCACAAGTCTTGCATCTGCGCTTTCACTATTAAAAAGAAAGGTCTTGCTTGTTGATTGTGACGCACAGGCAAATGCCACAAGCACACTTGGAATAAAACCTAATACTCTTTCTAAGACGGTATATCATTCCATTGTAGGCGCTTTTAATGTTAATGAATGCATTATTGCAAGCGCTATTGAAGGATTAAAGATAATGCCTTCAAACAGAGACCTTGCAGGTCTTGAGGTGGAGCTTGCATCCATAGACAAAAAAGAGCAGTATCTTAAAAATTGTCTGAAAGATATAGATGGTTTTGATTATATAATCCTTGACTGCCCGCCGTCTCTTGGAATAATTACAATAAATGCCCTTGTTGCGGCAAATTCTGTGATAATTCCTCTGCAGTGTGAATATCTTGCATTGGAGGGTTTAACCTATCTTATTCAGACAATAAGGTTTGTTAAACAGAATTATAATCCCAGACTGCATATTGAGGGAATACTTCTTACCATGTTTGACCAGAGGATAAAATTATCCTTCCAGATTGCGACTGATGTGAGAAATCATTTTAAGGATATAATTTACCGCACAACAATACCCAAAAATATCCGTTTAAGTGAATCACCGAGTTACGGAAAGCCTATATTTTTATATGATTCAAAATCAAGCGGCGCAGAGTCATATATGGCGTTTGCGCAGGAATTTTTAAAGAGGAATGAAGAAAAAAATGGCTAATATCGGAGGTCTTGGCAAGGGAATATCATCGCTTTTGTCGTTGGACGATATATCTGAGGCCGGAAAACCTTCCCGCATGTTTTCTTGTCCCATTGAAAAAATAACAATAAATCCACACCAGCCCAGAAAAGTAATGGAAGAAAACTCCCTTGAAGAGCTTACAAATTCCATAAGGGAAAAAGGCATTCTCCAGCCCCTTATTGTAAGGGAAAATAATAACGGCTATGAACTTATCGCAGGAGAGAGAAGGTGGAGGGCGGCGCAAAGGGCAGGATTAAAATTTGTGCCTGTTATAATAAAAGATGTGGAGGAAATTGAAAGCCTTGAGCTTGCATTAATTGAAAATATACAAAGAGAAAATCTTAACCCCGTTGAAGAAGCCGTTGCGTATAAAAAATTATCAGAGGTAATGGGCTTAACACAGGAAGAAATATCAAAAAGGGTTGGGAAAAACCGTTCAACCATTGCAAATTTTATAAGACTTCTTGATCTTTCCATAATTTTTCAGGAAGACCTGCTGAAAGGAAGCTATACCACCGGTCATGCAAGGGCAATACTTTCTGTGGATGATGAGACGGACAGGCTTTTTCTAAGGGAGCAAATTATCACCAAATCTCTTTCCGTCAGGGAGACAGAGGCAAAAGCAAAGTCTCTTAATATGGATAAGGAGAAAAAATTTTCTTCAAAAAAGCATCATGAACAGAAAAAACATCCTGAAAGCCCGGATATTAAAAATTTGTGTGACAGAATATCCTCTGTCATAGGATGCAGGGTGAGTATAACTCACAAAAAAGACGGAGGAAAACTTGAAATACATTACAAAAATCTTGATGAGCTTGAAAGGGTTTTGGAAAGTTTAAAAGTAACTGACAGATAAATCTTAAAAAAAAAAATTGCTTTTGGGGATTTTATGAAAAATATAAAAAGATTCTTTTATAACAAAAATTTCCTTCTTTTTTTTATTTTTTTTGCATTTATTCTTCTTTTCCCCCTGCAGGTTTTTTCTCAATCAAAAAAAGTGGTTATTATCAGATACCCAATTGAAACAATGCATTTCAGATCACTTGTTGAAAAATTTAAAAAAAGAATGACAGCCAGTGGTTACATTGAGGGTAATAATATCGAATACATTGACATACTTACCTTAACCGCAGGTCAGCAATCAATACCTGAAGTAATTGAAGCTGTAAATAAATATAAAGATAGCGCTGATTTGTTTCTGACATGCGGATGGGTATCTCTTTATGCAAGAGAAATCCTGAAAAAAACAGACAAACCGCAGATTTTTGCCCCTGTTCTTGAATCAGTCGCCCTTAAACTTTTGCCATCAGTCGCATCAATGCCTGAAACAAATCTTACAGGCATATATCTTATGTATCAGCCTGAAAAAATACTTCGCATAACAAGGCTTATCATGCCTAATCTTAAAAAATATGGTTATATTTATGACTCAGGGATTCCTGCAGACTTAAATTATAAAATTGCCTTTGAAACCCTTAATGAGAAGGAAAAATACGGAATTGATATAAAATATATTGATATAGCTTCAGGAATGGAAAATGTCGTTCAAAGCATAAAGGATGAAAAAATTGAGGCAATGGGATATATAGTGGGTGGTTTTATCCATAAAGAGGAACTTGCAAGGGCAAATATACCGGTAATTTCTGCCTTTACCCTTGATATTGATGAAAAGTATATTGAAAAAAATCTTGATGAAAATGATAATATAATTGCAGGGCTTTTTAATCCCTTTACATATGCGGGTGAAAGGGCAGGCATTATGGCAGCTGATATATTTGATCAAAAGAGAAAGATTAACAACATAATACCTGAGAAATCAAAACAGCTTTTTTTTGTCAATCTTAAGGCCGCAAAAAAATTTAATATTTTTATTAGTTTCAGGGCGCTTGAAAACATTGATATTGTTGTAAAATAATAACAATACAATATTTTTTTATTATGAGAGATAATGCAAATTAATTTTAAAAATAAAATAAAATCAATCAGAACGATTTTTCTTTTCTTTATTTTTTCTTTTTTTCTGATTGTTTCCCTTCCTTTATTTCTGGCAGGAATAAGCCTTATTGATAAAATTACATATAATCTCGGCAGTCAGATACTTGGAGATAAGCTTCAAAATCTCATAGAAGAAGTGGATAATAAATATCAAAAACTTTATCAGATAGGTCTTGAAGACAGCCAGATGCACAGGGATGAGATCAGGGTTTTATCGCTTGAAAAATTTGCAAAATTTTCATATGGGAATTCAGGGAAGGTATTTGTGATTGAAAATACCGGAAAATTGATTCTTTCAGGGGATTTTTCCGACGAACAACAACAGGGATATATAAACTTTTATAAACATCTTAATATGAAAAAAGAAGGGGTCTGTGAATATCTTGCCGGAGAAAAAAAATTTGCATTTTTTAAGTATTATAAAAACTGGAACGCTTTTATAGGAATTTCAATTAATCAGGAGGAATTGTTTAGTCCAAAATACCAGTTTATTTGGGTTAATTTTGTGGTCTTAGTTGTTATTTTCATTATTTCTTTTGTTATAATGATTTTTTTTAACAGCCTTATTATTTCCCCCCTTGTAAAACTATCCAAATATGCCGGAGAGATAGCAGCCGGCAATTATAATTCCAAAATACAGGGTATGTTCTTTTTTGAGATACTCATACTAAAAAATACCATTGAAAATATGGTTATTAAAATCAGAGAAAAAATTAATGAAACAATTGAACAGCTTGCAACCATACAAAAAAGGGAAGAAGAAAGGGACATTGCATTAAAAGAATTAAAAACAAGTGAAAACAGGCTTAAATCTATAATCAATAATGCCAATGCGGTAATTTTTTTAAAAGACATTGATGGAAGATTTGTCACTATAAATAATAAATTCAAAGAAATTTGCAATCTCTCTGAAGAAAAAGTTATTGGAAAGACAGTTTTTGATATTTTTCCCTTTGAAATAGCTTCTCTGTTAGCCCAAAATGATAAAAAAATAATAGACACCCAACGCCACCAAAACTTTGAGGAAAAAGTCATGCTGCAAGGTAAATACTACACCTATCTTGCTATAAAATTCCCACTTATAGACAGTGACGGCAAGGTTTATGCAATTGCAGGCATTTCAACTGATATTACAGATAGAAAGAGAATGGAGGAGCAGCTTGCCGCAGAACAGGAAAAACTTTCTGTCACCCTCCAGAGCATTGCAGACGGGGTTATTACCACAGATATAAATGGAAAAGTCATTCTTATAAACAAGGTTGCCACAGAACTTACAGGCTGGTCCCAGGAAGAAAGTGTCAACATGAATCTTAATGATATTTTTAAGATTTATTATAAAAAAACAGGGAAGGTATGCCCGGATATTGTAAAACAGACTATCAGCGCTGGTCATATTCACGGATGCGCGGATTCTGTTCTTTTTGCAAGGGATGGGACGGAAATGGAAGTAAATATAAAAATTTCTCCAATAAGAGATAATAACGCACATATTATTGGTTCAGTCCTGGTTTTTCGTGATGTTACGGAATATAACAGAATGCAGGAAGAAATTTTAAAAATGAGAAAGATTGAATCTGTTGGCGTCCTTGCAGGGGGCATTGCCCATGATTTTAATAACCTGCTTACGGTTATGCTTGGAAATGTAAGCCTTGTAATGCACAAACTTGGTGAAAATAGCGATGTCTATAAGCTTTTAACGTCAGTTGAAAAGGCATTGGACAGATCAAAGGGGCTAACATCCCAGCTTCTTACCTTTTCAAAGGGAGGAGCGCCTGTAAAAGATACCCTGGACATAAAAGATATAATACATGAATCTGTTGAATTTATTCTTCATGGTTCAAATATAGCCCCAAATTTTGTATTTGATGATGATTTATGGCTTGTTGACATAGATAAAAACCAGATAAGCCAGGTTATGCAAAATATTGTTATAAACGCAGCTCATGCAATGCCTGATGGGGGCATAATTGATATAACTGCTAAAAATTTTGTTTTTCTGAATGAAGGCGCTAATCCTTTATTGCCATTAAAAAAAGGAAACTATGTAAAAATTTCAATCGCAGACTATGGAAAGGGAATTTCCTCTGAATATATTGACAAGATATTTGACCTTTATTTTACCACAAAAGATACAGGAAGCGGACTTGGTCTTGCAATCAGCCATTCAATAATAGCCAAGCATCACGGGCATATTTCAGTAAAATCCGCGCTTGGCAAGGGAACTGTTTTTGATATTTACATACCGGCATCTGAGGAACAGCAGACAGATATGCCTGATTTCAAAGAAAATAACCTCAATCCGGTTCAGTTTGAACGTCTGAAAATTCTTATCATGGATGATGAAGAAGAAATTCTTGGTTTGATAGCCGAATATCTTGAATATAAAAACCACGAAGTCTGTATGACAAAAAACGGCAAGGAAGCAGTTGAAGCATATAAAATAAATATAGAACAGGGAAGCCTTTTTGACCTTGTAATTATGGATCTTACCATTCCGGGAGGCATGGGGGGTAAGGAAGCCGCATCAGAGATATTAAAAATAGATAAAAATGCAAAGCTTGTGGTGTCAAGCGGTTATGCAAACGACCCTGTGGTTGCCAATCATAGGAATTATGGCTTTATAGATAAATTAAACAAGCCTTATAATTTGAAGGATTTTGATTTGTTGTTTCACAGGCTATTTAATAAGTAATTATTTACCTTAATGTCGCGATAATAGTCAGAAATAAATAGATTAAACCCCAAAAAAGAAGATAAAATCCAATTTGCTTTTTATTTTTTGTAAAAAACATATAAATTAATAAAATTACCGGCATTAACGGGAATACCACTCCTGCCCAGAAAACAGGGATATATCTTAATAATTCCTGAATTCCCAAAAAAAACCACGGTCCCTTGATATTTTCTGCAATAACATCCGGAGATTTGAATTGCGGAATAAAAATAAGGGCAAATACCATGCTTGTTATGAAGGAAAACCACAAAGCTTTTTTCCCAAGAAGCACCCTCTTTGTATGATACCATGAGCCAATACCCCATAATAACAGGGTCAGATTAATATGAAGCGCAAATGCCTTATTAATGCCTTCATAGCCTGTGTCCATTAATAGCGTGTCTATAAATCCGCCAAAAAGAGGTATGGATTTTAGTATCTCACTTGCAATTATCCCGGCAGACCTCCCTGTCTCATCCCAACGGATAACATAACCTGTAAAAAGCACAATGATTCCAAGGACAACCGTTGAAACAAGCACAACCCACATGATAAAATCAGTATTAATTGAAAAAGCGCCGTTATTTTCAGGCAATTTCGCTGCTTTTTCCTTTTTTTTATCAAACCTTTCAAGAAGGTCAAAACGCTCAAAAAGGTGTATAGCCAAAAAAAGAAGAAACAACTGGCTTGACCAGTAGTGAATACTCCTCCAAAACCACCCGAATGGCAAAATAGAATTAATATAAACAACAGATTCAAGGGGAGTGGAGACATCAAACTGAAAAAGCAGGATCATGCCTGATAGCGATGAAATTAAAAGAAAACCATTTGTAAGCTCTCCTCTTTGTGGTAAAAACGTTAATTTTATCATTTAACCTGTCTTGGTATCTTAACGAGATAGCCCTTGTTGTCTTCGAGTTTAGCTATTTCAAAAATCATCAGGTCTTTTTTTGCCGGGCCTTCAATAAATTTGCCGTCCCAGTTAAACATGCTTTTGTGGCAGGGACAAACAAACATTTTTTTTTGATGCTCATAATTTATGACACATCCGAGATGAGTGCATTTGCGTGATACACAGAGAAAATTCCCATCATTATTAAAAATAACAAATTTTTTCTCAATCAGGAATTCATCGGGCTTTAAAATTTTGGAGACAATAACCTCTTCAGGGGGACGATGTTTTCTTATCCCCATAAAACGTAACACAGGATAGAAAAAGGCAAAAATACCGGAATACAGGAAAAGTTTTAAAAAGTTTCTTTTAATCATGCTATTTTTTAAAAATATTTATAAGCCAGAAGATAATGGTAAGAACAATGCTTATCAAAATGGAAGTGGTCAAGGGGAAAAAGAAATGAAAGTTTTCCCTTTCTATGTGGATATCACCTGGAAGTTTTCCAAGAAACGGAATTTTATTAAAAAAAATCAGCAAAACACCTGCCGCAACAAGGATTAAGCCAAATATTACAAGGAATTTTCCCAAATCAGACATAATATATAAATTAATTTCCGGATAATTTTTCTGTTAATCTTTTTAAGCGTTTTTCATATCTTTCTTTCTCGCTAAAGATACAACCACAGTATGCCTGCCTGTAAATCCCCATTTCTTTTGACTTTTCAATGCCAAGTTCCCAGCCCGCCCTGAAATCGTGGTAAAAAAAGTCAATTTCGTATTTTTGGGATATATCCAGTGAAACTCTCTTAATTTCTTCATGATTTTGATATTTACTATATAAAAGCGTGGTTGAAAAACCCGAAAATCCCATCAATTTGGCTTTTTGAGCGGTTTTAGCTATTCTTAGCTCATAACATAAACTACATCTCTCTTTTTTATTAAATTTTTTTCCAATAAAGCCAAACCATGTTTCAGGGGTGTACATATCTTCATCCCAGATAACTTCAAGAGACAAAAAAGTTGTTAATTCTTTCAGTGATTCAATTCTTTTCTCAATTTCAGTGTATGGTTGGATATTTGGATTGAAAAAATAACCTTTAAATGTTATATTATTATTTTTAAGGTATGTTGCAGGATAAATTGCGCATGGGCCGCAACATACATGTAATAAGATTTCCATTTGAAAAAATTAAATCCTAATCTTCATATAGTCAATAAATAAAATGAAAATAACAGATACAATTTTAGATCATATTGATAAACCAGCCCTTATTATTGATATAAATTTTACAATCACTCATATTAATAACTTGTTAAAAATAATTATTGATAAAGATATTAAAGGTAAAACATTATTTGATATTCTCCCTCTAATTAAAAAAGATGATATCTTAGCTGCAGGCGCTGAAAACAGATTAATCCCGTCTTTTCTTCAGACAATTAACGGAGAATTAATTTTTGACATACAGCTATCTGAAATAATTCTAAAAAACGAAAAATGTTATATGATTGTCTTTGTAGGGAAAAATGATAAGCCAGATAATATTAAATTTGGTCTTGAAATATTTCACTCCATTTCTGATCCCGTAAGCATAAGCGACAGAGAAGGCAATATCCTTTATACAAATGAATCCTTCAAAAAACTTTTTTTCCGTCCTGATGATAAAGGCAATCAGGTTTTGTCAATAGACCTTAAAAATATAAATATCTTCTTAAATGAAGTTGCCTGGTCTTCAAGGAAAAGTTATAGCTCCTTTATCTCCCTTAAAAGAGGTTCTACAGATTCGCTTTTTGATATAAAAAAAATGCCTGTGTTTAATTTTTCCGGCAATGACTACATGATTACCATTTTAAGGGAAATATCCCAGTTAAGCGAGATGCAAAACGAGTGTCACTTGCTTTCGGGATATCTTAACGCAGTAAATAATGTCTCATCCCTTTTGTTAAAGATTGAAAATCCTGAAAACGCTGCCACAGAAGTTCTCGAATTATTAGGAAAGGCTACAAATGCCTGTTATGCATGCTGGCATGAATTTAATACAGAGGACAAAGGTTTTTCTCTTTTCAAAAAAGCAAAGTGGGAGAAGGCACAAAAGATTAGTTATTTATCCTTTGATAAATTGCTTTTCGAAGATTCATCCTGCGTGGATTTTTTAAAAAAGCTTTCAACCGGCGAGCCTTTGTCCATCCTTGGGAAAAATTGCGAAAGATGTTATCCGGATTCCCTGAAGGAAGAGGCATCCAAATGCAGCATCAAGGCAAAACTTCTTATACCTATTTTAAAAAATGGGAATATTACTGGCATAATAGAATTTGGAAGATGTGTCGAAGGAAGACCCTGGAACTCACAGGAAATAGACCTTTTAAAGACAGGGGTTCAAAATTTTGCAGTTGCCATGGAAAAATTTGTCTTTAATAAAGAACTAAGGTTATTTAAGCAATTTGTTGAGGCTTCTCCCGGTCATTGGGCAATTCTTGATCATGATTTTTCTTTTATATTTGCAAACAAGGCATTTCGTAATTTTTATTCTATTAAATTTGATGAAAACTTAACAGGCAAAAAATATAAAGACCTACTGCCTGAAGAAATCTTTGAAGAAGATGCCAGATACTCAAATGAGGCTATTCAAGGAAAAGAACCTGTGAATATTGACGGTTTTTTTGAAAATTTTGCCACCAAAAAACAAAGATATCTTTCAAAAACCTATTTGCCGCTTTTTAAGAGAGATGGAAGCCACAAGGCAACAGGCATTATCTCAAAGGATATTTCAGAGCTTAAAGAATTAAAAAATCTTCTTGTGGAGCAGGACAAGGAACTATCTCTCTTTTTATCAGCAATAGAACAACTGCCTGTTGCAGTTATGCTTACTGATGAAAATGCAAACATTGAGTATGCCAATCCTGCCTTAGAAAGAATGACCGGATACACCAAAAGGGAATATACTGGCAAAAACTGCAATATTTTTAAAAGCGACAGGCATAATAATGAATTTTATAAAAATCTATGGAATACCATTACTTCCGGAAATATCTGGAGCGGTCATTTTACAAACAAAAAAAAGGACGGAAGCTTTTATGAAGAGGAATGCACAATTGTTCCAATAATTGATAATGGGAAAATAACCGGCTATACAGCAGTCAAAGAGGATGTCACACATAAAACAAAACTTGAGCAGGAGCTTATCCAGACACAAAAGCTTGAAACAGCTGCAACACTTGCAGGCGGCATGGCGCATGATTTTAATAATCTTATAGCCTCTATCCAGTCTATCTTAGAGGTTATGATGGCAAGGAAAGAAATCAAGCCAGAATCAGATTCAATAAAAAAAATATATAAAATTATTGAAAGAGCTAAGGGAATCACTGGTCAGATACTTCTTATCAGCAGACCCTTTATTGAAGAGCCTAAATTTATTGATATAAATAACTCTATTAAAGAGATTGTATCTATTTTAAGGGAAACTGCCGACAGAAAGATTGTCTTTGAGACTAATTTAACCGATGATGAGCTTTTCATTAAAATTGACCCTTCAATGCTTACTCAGGTTCTTTTAAATATCCTTATTAATGATATTCAGGCAATGCCTTTGGGAGGAAGAATAAAAATTACCACCGAAAAAGTTGACTCCCAATTTCCTTTTTCCAATCATAAGGCAAATGGTTTTGGTTTTTGTTTCCTTAGCATATCCGATACAGGACACGGCATGGATGAAGAGACAAAGAAAAATATCTTTGATCCCTTTTTCTCAACAAAACCTCAGGGTGAAGGAACAGGCCTTGGCTTGACCATTGTTTACAGGATAATAAAAAACATGAGAGGGAATATATTTGTTGAAAGTGAACTAAAAAAAGGCACGACCTTTAATATTTTTATGCCCCTTTCAAAAGTTCCTGAAATAGAACAAAAAGACAACTTTATAATGTGCCAGGAAGTATGCCTGTCCCCTTCTTCTGATCCTGATAAACATACAAGATGCAGGATAATGATTGTCGATGACGAGGATGATCTGAGGGAATCTCTGAAAGAGGGACTTGAAACCCTTCATTATCATGTAACCGGAGTCAACAGCGGTTTAGAGGCATACTATATCTTTAAGGATGCCCCGGGCTTATTTGACCTTATTATCCTTGATATGAACATGCCTCAATTAAACGGGCTTGAAACCCTGGAAAAAATCAGAGAAATAAACGATGACATTCCCGCAATTCTTGCCACAGGGTTTTCATTAGATGACAGGCTAAAGGCATTTAAGGAAAAAAAGAGGACAATGGTCCTGCAAAAACCATTTAAACTCCTTGAAATTGACAATGCAATAAAAGAGCTTCTTTACCCCCAAAATGAAAAAATATCTTGTTAAGGAGTCTTTTTTTCCTTTTTCCTTAACCATTCTTTACATGATCCCCTTTGGTTTCGCATCCGGACTTCCCCTTGCTCTTACCGGCACAACCCTTCAGGCATGGCTTACCGTGGAAGGTGTGGATATTGTGACCATTGGACTTTTATCCCTCGTGGGAATCCCTTACAGCATAAAATTTATATGGGCGCCTTTTATGGATTTTATCAGACTCCCGTATCTTACCAAAAGAAGGTCGTGGATATTATTTACACAAATTTGCCTTGCTTTGTCTCTTTTTTATTTTTCCACCCTTAATCCCAAAGGCACACCCTTTTTGCTTGGTCTGATTGCGCTGGTTATTGCATTTTTTTCTGCCTCACAGGACATTGTCATTGATGCATACAGAACAGACGCGCTAAAGGAAAAGGAGCGTGGTGTCGGGGTTGCCACCTTTATTAGCGGATACAGGATTGGAATGATTGTGTCAGGAGGGCTTGCAATGATGATGGGGGATAAAATAGGCTGGGAAAATACCTATAAAATCATGGCTGTTATAATGCTTGCAATGGGCATTGTCACTTTTTTATCCCCTGAAAATTCCTCACAACCTCAAAACAGCGTTTTTTCATTCAAAGATAATCTTTTTGAACCTTTTAAGGATATTTTATCCGCAAGGGTGGGCATTGCTGCTATTCTGGTTGTAATTTTTTATAAGATAGGCGATGCCTTTGCAGGCGCGCTCACAACTACTTTTCTCATAAAGCAGATAGGCTTTACCGTATCAGAGGTCGGGACATTAAATAAAATAGTAGGGCTTATATCCACCATAGCCGGCGCTTTTTTTGGAGGAATTCTCATGGCAAGGCTTGGGATATTCCGCTCCCTTGTTTTCTTTGGGATATTGCAGGCTTTAACCAATCTTGGTTTTTGGTTTCTTAATTTTACCGAAAAGAGTTATGCTGTCGCAGGATCTGTTATAATTCTTGAAAATTTAGCAGGAGGAATGGGAACAGCAGCCTTTGTTTCAATGATTATGGGATTTTGCAATAAAGAATTTTCAGCCACACAGTTTGCTATTTTATCTGCAATATCCTCGCTTGGAAGGGTTTTTATAGCCCCAATGACTGGTTTTATAGTAAAAAGCCTTGGCTGGTCTAATTTTTATATAATTTCTTTTTTTGTTTCCATTCCGGTTTTGTTTTTATTGCCTTATATTAAGGAGAAAATTAATTTGAATAATCAGGGATAAATTTTTTAAAAAAGTTTAACTTTGATAAAAAAGCAGATTATACTATTACATCTTTTATACTAAAATTTAATACATCAGGACATAAAAATGCTTGAAATCTTAAATATTAACAGCAATAAAGCCCAGGAAAAATTAAAAAACCTGTTAAACAGGCAGTTTTACCTCTCTCTTGAACATGAGGAAACCGTAAAAAATATCATTAATGACATCAAAGAAAACGGTGACAATGCATTGGTCCAATACAACAAAAGATTTGATTCCCCGGATTTTACCATTGAAAAGCTTGTTGTCACCAGTGAAGAGATTGAAAAAGCTTACAAAATAGTATCAGATGACATATTAAAAACACTAAAACGCGCTATAAAAAACATAGAAGATTTTCATTTTGAACAAAAATCCAAGTCATGGTTTAAGACAAAGGAAAACGGCGTTATTCTTGGTCAGCTTGTAAGACCCGTTGACAGGGCAGGAATATATGTCCCGGGTGGTCAGGGAGGAAAAACTCCCCTTGTATCATCGGTGATTATGGGCGTTGCGCCGGCAAGGATTGCAGGAGTAGGAGAGATATATCTTGCAACGCCTCCTGATAAAGAAGGTAATATTAATCCCTATCTCACAGTGGCTGCAAATGAATGCGGCGCAACAAAGATATTTAAGGCAGGAAGCGCATGGGCAATCGCAGCGCTTGCGCTTGGAACAGAAAATATCCCAAAGGTTGATGTAATTGCAGGGCCTGGAAATATTTACGTAACCCTTGCAAAAAAAATACTTTCAGGCATTGTGGGCATAGATATGATAGCAGGGCCAAGCGAGGTGCTTATAATTGCAGATAATGATGCAAATCCTGCATATATTGCAGCAGATATGCTTTCCCAGGCTGAGCATGACCCGCTTGCAACATCCATACTGATTACCACATCCGAAAAGCTTGCATCACAGGTAACAGAACAAATTGATACACAGCTTAAGACACTTTCAAGAAATAACATTGCAATGAAGTCCCTTAAAAATAACGGGACTGTTTTTGTTGTTGAGGACATACTTCAGGCTGCGGATATTTCAAACAGACTTGCGCCTGAACATCTGGAGCTTATGGTTAAATCACCCTGGGAACTTCTTCCTCTGATAAAACATGCCGGAGCTATTTTTATGGGAGAGAATTCGCCTGAGCCTCTTGGGGATTATTTTGCAGGCCCAAATCATGTTTTGCCAACAATGGGAACAGCAAGATTTTCTTCTGCCTTAAGCGTGGATACATTCATTAAAAAAAGCAGCATAATATCCTATTCTGAAAAGGGATTAAAGGAAGATGCGCCTGATGTTATTAAAATCGCCGGACTTGAAGGACTTGACGCACATCTTATGTCAATAAAAAAGAGAATAACTCCATAAACCCCCCAAAAAAAAGGGAGACAAAATCCATTGGAAATTGTCTCCCCCCAAGAGAGAGGTAGGGTATAGAGAAAGCAATCAAGGAAATTTTTTTATTATATTATTATTAAAATCTGTTATTAAAACCGTAATAATATGACCGCCATCCAGACGGTGCGTTGCGCATGAAATTCAGGGGTCATATGCCCTTACAGCCATTTCTATGCTGTTTAGCAAACCATCATCAATTTTTCCATTTTTTATAAGAGTTTTTGCAGTCTTTTTGACACTCATATTAATAGGCCCAAGATTATGGGTAGTTCCTACTATCATATTTGCCCTTGTTATGCAGCCCTTGTCATCAGTGGAATAATCATGGATTAAAGCGCCTCTTGGGGCTTCCACGCAGCCAATACCCCTGCCTGCCCCTGGTTCTGCGTAGGACCTGACATTTGTATCAATTATTGCCGGATGCTGAAGTATCTCAATTGCCCTTTCACAGGCATAAACAGCTTCAATAAGTCTTGCATAATGATATAGCAAGGTTTCCTGGCAAGGTCTTCCAAAGACAGAGCGAAATTCTTCAAATTCAGCCTGAGCCAGAGGGGTTGTCATGCTGTCAGCCACATTAATGCGGGCAAGTGTATTTACCCTATATATGCCTTTGGGAGCATCAATATCCAATGAAAATCCCTCATTCCATGACTTTGCGTATGGAAATTTTCCATATGAAAAAGGCAAAACCTTTTCAGCGATATAATCTGTATAATCTTCAGGCAAAAAATCAGTGTAATCACCATTGGATTTCATTAAACGAATCTTGCCGCTATAAAGGTTAAAAGCGCCGTTTTCATCAATCATTCCCATAAAACCAGTCTTAATAACGCCAATACTTTTAATTAAATCAATATATTTGGGGAAAATATCTTTTTTGGCAAACTCTATGGTAAAAAGAGAAAAATCCAGAACCTTTTGCATTCCTGAAAGCATTTCTTTTCTTTCTTCATCCAAAAGAGGCTTGGAAAAGCCGCCCACAACCCCTGCTATGGGATGAACAGCCTTACATGAAAATTTGTCAAGGATCATCTTTGTAAGCTGGCGCATCTTTACAATCTTTGCGGCAAGTTCGGGATTTGCCCTGACAATTCCCATAATATTTCTTACTGAATAGTCAGCGTCAGGGCCTATTATAAAATCAGGAGAAGACAAAAAGAAAAAATGCAGGAGTTTGTCCTCTACATGGGCGATTGTCAACATAAGCTCCCTTAATAAATCTCCGGTTACTGTGGGAGTCACGCCAAAACAGCCGTCAACAGCCTTTGTTGAGGCAATATGGTGCATCCATGGACATACACCGCATATCCTTGTCACAATTTTGGGAATTTCTTCGGCAGGTTTTCCCTCAATAAATTTTTCAAACCCCCTTAGTGATGTTATGTTAACCCCTGCATCTTCCACATTTCCATTATCATCAAGCCGGATATGAATGGAAGCATGGCCTTCAATTCTTGTTATGGGTCTTATGTTAATAGTTTGAGACATTATTTGCGCACCAGTTTTATCCTTGGTCTTAAGAGATTATGAGCGCCTGAAAATTCCAAAAGAAATTCCGTATTAGGAAGACTGCCTGTATTTATTCCCTGGGAGGCAAGGGCATTTAGCAAATCAAGCCGCTGGTTACCATTAAAAGACGCCGGTCCGTAACATCCCTGGCAGGGTACCCTTGCAGATATACAGCGAGGTATCATATTGTCTCCACCGCAGCCTGCCCTTGTCACCGGACCCATACAAACAAAACCCTGTTCAAGGAGACATCTCATATCTTTAAGTGGCTCATTGGCATAATTATATTGCGGGGGCGCTAAAAATCTTTTTACATTTTTAGAATCTATTTTTCCCTTTTTTAAAACCGGACAGACATCGCATACACTTTTTTCAGGAAGCGCAGGTATTTTTCCAGTGGCGAGGGAAATAAAGGCGTTATATATATGATGGGGATGGGGAGGACAGCCTGGAAAATATAAATCAACCTTAATATGTTCATCAAGGGCATAACAGCGTTCAAGCAAAGGAGGAACATCTTTGTCAGGATAGTCAGAGGTATTATCTGTTGTTTCTGTGGAATAATATCTTGATAAAACTTCCTGATTTGTATATGAATTTGTAAGGGCAGGTATGCCTCCATGTGTGGCGCATGTTCCAAACGCTATTACAATATCACATTTTTTTCTGACTTCCTTAGCGATCTCCAGATGTTCTTCATTTCTTATGCCCCCGCTTAAAATACCCAAATCAGCCTCAGGAAGCTCAGACTCTTTTTTCCCGTTTGTTTTAATGCAGGATTTGTGATCCATTAAAAGAGGAAAATGCAAAAATTCAATATTGTTAAGAATTTCATAAAATCTCTCCCCTGTGTCAAGGATGGATATTTCACAGCCTGAACATGCGTTTAGGGTTTCACTTACTGCTCTTAACTTCATTTATGCATCCTTTTTAGCCTATAACCTCAACAGATCTGGATAAGAGTTTCCTGCGGTTATTTCTTGAAGCAGTTCTTTTTTGTGATGATGCCTCACGTATTTTATCCAGGGAATATGAGGCAAAATCCGGTTTTATATGATAATCAAATATTTCCAGAATGTCTGCGGATTTTGCATCTGCGATAATTGTCCTCCCAAGCGGCGTTCTGGTTAGCACACTTGTCCATCCTTCTACAGCGCCAATGCCACCAAAGGATATATCTGCAAATTCCGATGAATAATCCATACAGTAATTGCAGGCATATCTTTTAAGGGAGTCAAACATCTCTACCGGAACTGTTTTCTTTTCTCCGTTTTTAAGATGTATGATGATGCTTTCCTTAATATTTATTTTTTTTACATCATCCCACTTAAAGCCAGCGACATCAGCAATCTTTTTCTTAGCCTTATCATTAAAAACAAAATTCCCTGAACAAAAAAGTCCAAGACATAAAACTATATCATCAGAAGGAACAATTCCCAGAGCCTGCATCCTTCTCACAGCATTTATCTGACAAGGGGTTCCAACAAACGCAACCCTGTGGAGACCTTTTTTCATCATTGAGGGAAGCTCTTCAGTAGAGTATGTTATATAATATTCACTGAATCTCTTCATGCCGTGAACCGTATCAAAAAAAAATCCGGCTGATTCAAGAATTTCATCTTTTTTTGTGCAAAGAAAGGGTTTTCTCTGGAAAGGTCCTATTTGCTTTGCTGTTATTGCGCCGTCAATCTTACCTCTGTCAATGAGATATAATAACAAAGAAGTTACAACTCCTCCGTCCGTAGCCCTTTCATACACAATCCTATCGGTTGTCCTTGCAACAGTGGCATCTAAAATCCGTCCTGTGGGCGCGCTCCAGTTTGCCTGTCTCTTTACCTCTTCTTCAAGCTCATTTATTTCCGGACAAACAGCATAACAAAGCCCACATTCTATACATTTCTCAGGGTCGCCATATTTTGGCTTGCCGTCATCATCTATTTCCAGCGCCCCATAATTTATCGCTGTGCAAAAAGTTACACATCCACCACATCTGTGGCAGAGACCGGGTTTTTGCACTTCCTGTATAAGATTAAAAAAGGTTTTCATATTACCTTTTACCTCCTGAAAATTCTAAGAAAGACCAACAGTTATAAGATCCTGACCAAGATACGCCCTTTCATTCTGACCAAGAACGCCCATTGAAAGACATATCAATGTCCATAAATATACAGTATTATAATGCCCTCTGAAATTTTCACAAAGGTCAGTTATCTGCGAGTGGCAATTATGGCAGGGAGTTATGCAATAATCAGCGCCGGTTGCAATAATTTGGTCAAATTTTATCTTTCCGGCTTTTCTTCTTGAGTCGGGAAAACCTGCCTGAAGAAAACCGCTTCCCCCTCCGCAACAATAATTATTTGATTTATTGGGATACATATCTATAAAATTTTCCTCACCCACAACTGACTTAATAACAAATCTCAGATCCATGGCAAGGGGATCACCATAACTTTTCCTTATAATCTGACACGGATCCTGAACGGTAAATCTAATTTTAAGGTTTTTATTCCATTCCGAAGATACTTTAAGTTTCCCCTCTCTTATCCACCTGGCATAAAGATGAATAATACTTTTTATCTCAAATTTATGCGGTATGTTAAATTTTTTTAGTCCAACCCTGAATGCATATAATTCGTGCCCGCATTCAGTATTAACCCAAACCTTGCATCCAAGATCATCCACTGCCTTTGCCTTTATCCGAACTATCTTCTCCCAGTTTTCGTCATCACCAAGAAACATGCAATAATTCTCCGCTGCCCATCCCTTTGATGCATATGTCCAGTCAGCTCCGGCAAGATGCAATATTTTCCACAAAGGCGCCATTTCATTTGGTTCCAGCACAGGTTCCTTTGAATTCTGATTAAGAAAAAAATAAGCGCCACCTTTATCTATAGGCGCCTGTAGTTCCTCGAAACCTTTATCTTTTTGACGTATTTCATCGGCAAGGTCTTCAACAACAAATTTCCAGTCATCAATGCTTACCCCCATTGAGCTGCATGTATCGTGTTTTAATGCCATATCACAGCTTCCCCTTATGCCTTTGGGTCTGTTTTCCCTTGGCCAGTTTTTTCTCACATGATATATAAGCTGTGGGATATCAATTTGCATGGGGCAAACATACATACAGCGCTGGCACATTGTGCAAAACCATGCCCAGTTTGATTTTAAAATTTCATCATCCATTCCAAGAGCTGCCATTCTTAAAAATTTTCTTGGATCCATTCCATCAATACCAACAGAAGGACAACCGGATGAGCATGCTCCGCATGTAAAACAGGCATTTAAATTTCCGCCGTTTGGAAGCAGTTCCATAACTTTATCTTTAAATAGACTTTTTTTGTCTTTTCCAAGAGTCACAGGTTCTTTTTGCATAGTTTTTTCCTGATAATTTTTTTATACCCTTTTAAAATTTAATTCAAAGTCTTTTCTCAAAGGATTAGGTCCTAATGTTTTTATTTGATCAGTAAAATCCGTTATTACTTTGGCAAATCTCTTACCCTCGGCAGAGGACACCCATACAATGGCAAATCTTTCCGGCTCTATGCCCATATCTTCCAAAACAACTCTAACAACCTCAACTCTTGCCATTGCCTTGCTGTTGCCATCCTGATAATGACACTGACCAATATGACATCCCATTATAATAACGCCATCAGCCCCCATTTTCAGGGCTTCAACCACAAGATCAGGATGCACCATGCCTGAACACATAACCCTTATTGGTCTCATATTAGGCGGATACTGAGCGCGGATTACCCCTGCGACATCTCCTCCGGCATATGCGCACCAGTTACACAGAAACCCAATTATTTTTGGTTCAAATTTATCAGGCATATCAAAAAAGCCTCCTTATAATACAAATTTTCAGTTAAGCGCCTCAGTGGTGTTAAGAGCAGCATGAACCTGACTTTTTAACTGCTCAAGGGTAAAACCATGAACTTCTATGCCACCTTTGGGACAGGTTGCGACACACAATCCACAGCCCTTGCAAAGGGCATTATCAACTGTAATTATCTTGTGTTTATCTCGGTTATCTCCTATTTCTTCAAATTTTATTGCCTTAAACGGGCATACATCAACACAGAGCGCGCATCCGTCACATTTTTCAGTCACAAAGGACTTAATGGCATCAAGCTGCATATCCTTTTTGGAAAGAATTAAAGATGCCCGAGATGCGGCAGCTTTGGCCTGAAGAATTGACTCATCAATTAATTTTGGATAATTGCACATACCCGCAACAAAAAAACCTTCAACAGCAAGTTCAACAGGCGCAAGATTTGGATGAGCCTCATTTATAAACCCCTCTGAATTAACGTAATATTTCAAGAGCTGGCTCAATTCTTCATTTTGATCAGGTTCAATCGCGGTTGCAAGGACTATATAATCAGTATAAATCCTTAATGGTTGCTGGGATATAGGGTCAAATATGTTTACATACAGTTCATTTCCCTCTCTTTTCACAGTTGGCTTGTTTTTAAGGTAGTATCTGATAAAAATTATTCCAAGATCCCTTGCCTTTTTATAAAGTTCTTCCTGAAGACCAAAGGTTCTTATATCCCTGTGCAATATAAAAATATCCAGTAAGGGGTTTGCTTCCTTTAGTTTTATTGCATTCTTTATTGAATGTGCGCAACAAACCCTGCTGCAATAGGGTCTTTTTGAATCCCTTGAACCGACGCACTGGATAAAGACAATACTTTTTGCCTTATAGGATAGCGTAGGATTAAGCTTCATCTCTCTTTCAAACTGGAGTTGGGTCATAACCCTTCTGTCTTCACCAAACATATACTCATCAGGAATGGATTCCCCTGCGCCTGTCGCAATAACACAGACACCGTAATCAACAGTGTGAACTATGCCATTGCTTTCCACTTCACTTACAAAATTACCAACTGATCCCGCAAAACTTTTTAACCTTGCATTTTTTAAAACCTTAATTTGGGGATGATTTTCAACATTTTCAATAAAATACTCAAGAATTGGTCTTACAGCCTCGCCTTTGTTTGTTCTTTCAAGATTCCATGCATTGCCCCCAAGTCTGTTGTCTCTTTCAATAAGAAACGTATCGTAGCGCTGATCCGCAAGGCTAAGCGCCGCGCTCATACCTGCAATACCTCCTCCAATCACAAGAGCCTTTTGATGAACAGGAACAGATTGTGTGAAAAGCGGATAATTTTTTGAAACCTTTGTAACCGCCATACATAACTGATCTTTGGCCTTTTGGGTCGCAAGCTCCGGTTGATTTTGATGAACCCAGGCATTTTGGTTTCTTATATTAGCCATTTCAATAAGGTATGGATTTATTCCGGCTTCTTTTAAGGTTTCCTGAAATAAAATTTCATGTGTCAAAGGACTGCATGCAGCCACAACAATGCGATTCAAATTAAACTCTTTAATCTTGCCTGAAATTAAAGCCTGTGTGTCTGCGGAACAGGTAAAGAGATTGTTCTCTACATAAACAACACCCGGAAGTTTTTTTGCATAATCTGAAAGCTCTGATACATCAATAACATCAGCAATATTGATACCGCAGGAACAAATGAAAACACCTGTTCTCGGCTCGGCATGGTCAGCCACCAGCTCTTCGGGATATATTTTTTCATGTGTTTTTGTGTCCTTTGCCTCAATAAGTATTTTGGCAACCTCGCAGGCAGCGGCAGAGGCATCAATTACTGATTTTGGAATTGCCTTTGGCCCAGTAAATGTTCCCGCAACAAAAACGCCTGGTCTTGAGCTTTCAACAGGATTTATGCTTTCAGTAGCTGCAAAACCATATTTATCAACATTAATCTTGAAAATATCACTAATTTTACGAATTTCAGGCGATACCTCCATTCCAACCGAAAGAACAACCATATCAAAATTTTCATTAAAAATAGAACCGTCCTCGGTCATGTATCTGATAATTGCACCGGAATCATCCTTTGCAGGTTCAATTGAGTGGGGCATTGCCTTTAAAAATCTTATACCCATATCCCTGGCATTTTCATAATATTTTTCCAGTTCTTTTCCATGAGCGCGTATTTCATTATAAAAAATTGTCCGGCAGCCATTTTCACCGTGGCAATGATGAGAGGAAGTAATAGCCTGTTTTATTGCGACAGAACAGCAGACGCTTGAGCAATAACCATTATCGCATCTATTTATATTTCTTGATCCAACACATTGAATCCATGCGATTTTTCCCGGCTCTTTGTTATCTGAAGGTCTTTTAAGATGACCAAAACAAGGCCCGCTTGCTGATAATAACCTCTCAAACTCAAGGTTTGTGACAACATCAGGCATATTTTTATAGTTATAAAAGTCTAACCCTGAAGGATCATAAGTGGTAAGACCGGGAGCCAAAATAATTGCTCCGACATTATAGTTTAAGATCTCTTCCTGTTCATCAAAATTAATAGCTCCTGTGGGACAAAACTTTTCACAAGCCCTGCACTTGTTACGGGTTAAATAAATACAATTTGCGCCGTCAATGGAATATTTCAAAGGAACTGCCTGAGGAAATTTTATATATGCAGCTTTTCTCCTGCTTAGACCTTCGTTAAATTCATCATCTACTTTCTTTGGGCATTTTTGAGAACATATTCCACAGGAAATACATTTATTTATATCAATATATCTGGGGTTTTTCTTTATTTTTACAGTAAAATTTCCAACATCCCCGGAAACACCGACAACCTCAGAAAGAGTTAAAAGATTTATATTAAAATGCCTGACACACTTAACAAGCTTAGGCGATACAATACACATTGCGCAATCATCGGTAGGAAATGTCTTATCAATTTTAGGCATGACACCGCCCACAGCAGAACTTTTTTCAACTATATGCACATAATATCCTGAATCTGCAAGATCAAGCCCTGCCTGAATGCCTGTTATTCCCCCTCCTACCACCATCACAGAGCCAATTGGTTTTTTGGGAAGAGTTTTTTTTTTAATCTCTACAAATTCTTTGATATCCTTGAAATTTTCTGAAATATTAGATTTTATTCCATTAGCTATCTTTAATTTTTCAATTAATTCAGCGGGGATCCCTTCTTCCCTGAAAAGCTCTGTAAGCTCTTCTTTTGAAACAATATATCTCTTTGCCACAGAAGGCGCTGCCTTTAATTTTCCGGATTTAATCCAGTTAGTAATGGTGTTTCTATGAACATCCAATAACTCAGCCATCTTATTAACACGAAATTCAATCATAGCGGCTCCTTCTAAAATAATAATTTTATTGGTGGGACATACAAATATTTTTCTTAATGGTTTCGCACATAGATAAAACTGCTTTTTGCACAAAAACAGAAAGTCCGGGGCTTACCTCTTTTGGTATTTCACCTGGCTGAACAACAAAAATTTTTAAATTTATTTTGGCATTATCCCTGATTTCTTTTAAAAGATTTGTTGTGGGAAACTGATGCAGGGAAAAATCACTTATTTTGGCAGGTGTCAATGCGCTTAACGGGATTTCAGCGATAGTTCCAGGCAATAAACCAATATCGCATACATCAACAATAATAATCTGACCGGGTTTCTCTTCTGATAAAAGGATATCAAAAAGCATATCCCTGACTGAAGTTCCTGCATCAACTATGTGGACTGCGGGTGAAAAATCATATTTTGTCATGAGGGTATTTGCTACTTCAGAACCAAATCCGTCATCACCGAATAAAGTGTTCCCACATCCAAAAACAAAAATCTTTTCATGCAAAAAATGATAACCTGAATGATTGTGCATAAATTTTGTGCTTTTAAATAATATTTTTTTATGCATAAAATTTTAAAGCACATTTTAATTTTGTCAAGAAAAAAAAGATTAATCATTGCGTAACAATTGAAAAAAATAACTTTTAATAAAAAAAAGACAATATTTGTGCTAAATTTGCACAAAAAAAACTCACCCCTCTAATATAAAAATTCCTGACTTTACACCCTCATTTAAAAAAACAAAAGCCTTCCGGATTTATAAAACCCGGAAGGCTCTTAAAAAAAATTAAAGTATTTTATTTATTTAGTAAGTTAATTACTATCCCTTAACGTAATTTGCGACAAGATCACCTACTTCTGTTGTGGAAAATCCCATCTTGCCTGCGGAAAGACTCTTTAAATCCTTGCTTACAGCCATTTTAACAGCATCTTCTATTGCCTTTCCAGCCGGAGCCTCGCCAAGCTGATCCAGCATCATTGCCCCTGCGCATATTGCAGCCATTGGATTAATAACATTTTTACCGGTATATTTAGGCGCTGAACCTCCGATTGGCTCATACATGGACACACCCTGAGGATTAATATTTCCGCCTGCGGCAATTCCCATACCGCCCTGTATCATTGCGCCAAGGTCAGTGATAATGTCGCCGAACATATTATCTGTCACAATAACATCAAACCATTCTGGATTTTTTACCATCCACATACATGTGGCGTCAACGTGTGCATAATCTGTCTTGATGTCCGGATATTCTTTTGCAACTTCATAGAAAGCCCTTTCCCAGAGGTCAAAGGCAAAGGTAAGAACATTGGTCTTTCCGCAAAGGGTCACTGTCTTTCTTTTGTTGCGTTTTCTACAGTACTCAAATGCAAAACGGATACATCTTTCAACGCCTTTTCTTGTGTTTATTGACTCCTGAATTGCCACCTCGTCAGGGGTGCCTTTTTTTAATACTCCGCCTGCGCCTGCATAAAGTCCCTCAGTATTTTCCCTTACAACCACAAAGTCAATGTCTTCGGGTTTTTTGTCTTTTAACGGGGTTTCAACGCCGGGATAAAGAACAACAGGTCTTAAGTTGATATATTGATCAAGGGCAAAACGAAGATATAATAAGATGCCTTTTTCAAGGATTCCGGGCTTTACATCAGGATGACCAATAGCGCCAAGATATATTGCCTGATATTTCTTCATTTCTTCCACAGCGCCTTCTGGAAGAACCTCGCCTGTCTTTTTATATCTCTCTCCGCCGTAATCATACCATTTCATATCCAGCTTAAATCCAAAGCGGCTGCTTGCTGCTTCAAGAACCTTTACGCCTTCGGTTACAACCTCAGGGCCTGTTCCGTCTCCGGGAACAACTGCTATTTTGTAAGTGTTTGACATATATAGCTCTCCTAAAAAAAATTTTCTTAAATAAAAATAATAAGATTATAATAATTCAGGGTCTTTGTCAATAAAATTAAGATATTTACAAAACAGGAAATCTGGTTTTAGATATAGAGCATAAAAAAATATTATTAAAACTTTGCAATAAATAAAAAATTATAAATGATAAAAAGCCCTTTAAGATACCCCGGAGGAAAAAGCCGGGCAATCAAATATATAGCTGAATTAGTTCCGGAATTTGACGAATTTAGGGAGCCTTTTGTTGGCGGAGGCTCTGTTTTCCTTTATCTTAAGCAAAAATTTCCCCAAAAAAAGTTCTGGATAAATGATATCTATACAAACCTGTATTATTTCTGGCACGAGAGTCAAAACAATACAGATGAGCTTATTAATCAGATTAATGAGTGGAAAAACATTTATACTGACGGAAAGGAACTGCATCGATATTTAAATGATAATATTGATAGTTTTGATATGTTAAAAAAAGCCTCGGCGTTTTTTGTCTTTAACCGCATCACTTTTTCAGGCACAACTGAAAGCGGGGGATTTTCAAACGAGGCATTCCATAAAAGGTTTACCCTTTCCAGCATAGAACGCATAAAAAAAACAGCAAAAATATTGGAAAACACCCTGATAACAAACCTTGATTACCAGGAGGTTATAGAAAAACAAGGCGATAATGTATTTATATTCCTTGACCCTCCATATTATTCAGCGACAAAATCCGCTTTATACGGAAAAAACGGAAATCTTCACAAGGAGTTTAACCACGAAAGATTTGCGGAGCTGCTTAAACAAACAAGGCATAAATGGTTAATTACTTATGATGACAGTGAATATATAAAAAATTTGTTTGATTTTGCCAATATAATAAGCTGGGATCTCACATACGGAATGAGAAATGTCAATAAAAACTCCAATCAGATTGGAAAGGAAATTTTTATTTCAAATTTTATAACCCAAAAAAAATTATCAACAACTCATGGTCTTTTTGATATCATATAACAGGATTAAAATATAGATTAAAATGCATACAAAACCACAAAACAAAAAAGCAATAATGCTTGCGATGTTCGGAAGCACCCATAAAAACGCATTAAATGAACTCTTTAACATTGAAAACCACATAAAAATGCGTTTTCCTGACTTTGAAGTAAAAATCGCATTCACATCAAACCAGATAAGAAATTACTGGCGTAAACAATCAATAGATTTTATTGAATCCCAGGGACTCCCCCTAAGCCTTTCAGATATCAGCGGTATCCTCGGCACAATTGGCAGGCTTAATGACGACGGTTTTCGTGAGATAATTGTCCAGCCAACCCATTTATACCACGGTGAACAGTTTATTGACCTTTCCGAATACATTAGAGGCTTAAACTCCATAAAAACAGTTAAGGATAAATGGCTGCCTTTTGCAAAACCCATTGCCCTTGGAAGACCCCTTCTTGGCACATGGGGCACAAAATATGACTACAAGAAAGACATAAAAAAGCTTTGCATTGCCCTAAAATATCACGCGGAACTTGCGGAAGAAAAAGGCTCTGCCCTTGTTTATATGGCTCATGGAAATGAATACATGTCATCGGGTATTTTTATTGAATTTCAAAAAATAATGCAAAATACCTATAATATCCCTGTTTATTGCGGCACAATGGAAGGACACCCTGATTTAGCTGAGATTTTCCACCAGATTGCGCTGGATAATATAAAAAATATACTCCTTACACCCCTTCTTGTCACTGCCGGAGACCATGTCAAAAATGATATGACAGGGGAAAAAGACTCATGGCAAAGTTTCTTTCTTGCAAAAGGTCTGACAGTAAATACTCTTTGTATGGGGCTTGCCTCCCTTGAGACAGTGGCGGAAATATTTGCAGGACATATTATTGACGCAGCGGGAGAAGTTGGGATTTTAATCTGATTTTGTAATAACAGTTTTCGTAGGCGCGATTCATGAAGGTTGCTGAGTTTATCGAAGTATCGCCCTTACAGATTTTGATATTTTATCTGATTAATTATTCCCCCTCACCCCAACCCTC
>DYOW01000201.1 GCA_020720325.1 Desulfobulbus propionicus | reverse complement strand
AACTTCAAACCCTGATATATTAAAAGAACAGACAATAAGTTTTGGAGGCTCTGTAGCTGCTGATGTTCCAGATAGTATTCCTCTTACTACATATTTCGGTGCTGATCTTTCAAAAGTAGGAGGGAAATATGGTCTAAGCGTTTCCACTGGAATAACACCGACTGCTTTTCCTAGATATGAAGGACATTTTGTAAATTCCAATTATGGACAAGGGGGCATTTATCAACCTTAATATATTTATTTTTCTTACTGTTGCTATAATTATTTTCTTAGTTTTAATATATTCTTATGCAAGAAAATTAAGAAGTATAAGCAAATATAATAGTGAAGTAAAACTCATTTGTCATGTAAATATTTTGTATCTTTCATATTTGTATTTTATCGATGATATTTTGGTTATAGACGGAGACTTTGGTAAATACTTTGTAAATATGAAAAAGATAAAAATTAAATATTATATTTTTTTTGTGAGTATTTCTGATGAGAATAAATGTTTTTATATTTTTCCTAATAGTATAAAATTATTTAATAATTTCCTTAAAATTAACTTTCCGAGTCTTTTTTATAAAATACACAATAATTAAAAGACTAATCAATTTGTATTCCCCTCCGTCCCTCAAACACCCACGTTAACTTGCAACGCGGCTTGTCCGCGTTGTCAAGTTGAACGAAGTTTTTGATGGCGGGAACCTAGAAATGACCACCAGAATTATGATAGAATAAGGGAGTAAGAAAAAGAAAAGAAAAGGATGAAAAACCTTGCGTGAGGGACACGGCGGGCGGCGAAGCCGGTCCGAAGGACCGGAGCGGTAGCGTAGCCCAAAGTGGCCCGGCCCCCGCTCGCGGGGGACACGCCCAAAGAAAGAGAATGCCAGAGCTGCAGGAGATAGGAAGGTGCTTTAGTGGTAAAAACTAAGGACGATGGTGATCGTCCCCAGGGCCGAGGCGCCCCGCCAGTCGAAAGACGAACCTTACCCCAGCGTACGGAGAGTCTTGAGACCAGGGGACCGAAGGCCGATGGGGGCGAGACCCAAGTCCGCCCCTTCGACGGAGCCGGTAACGTGCGCTCTATA
>DYOW01000200.1 GCA_020720325.1 Desulfobulbus propionicus | reverse complement strand
GAACTACATACTGATGGCGGTTACGGCAGTGAAAAAAACGATGAAATATTGGAAGGAATATCAGGGAGAAATCAATCTGCTTATCACAGACGTGGTAATGCCGGATATGGACGGACTTGAGCTTTCAAAAAAGCTATCACCTCTTTACCCTGGGCTTAAAAGTTTATTCATGTCAGGATATCCAAGAAATGTAATTGATACCCACGGAGAACTGGATGAGGGTATAAATTTCATCCAAAAACCCTTTTCAATGCAAAATTTAGCTCAAAAAATAAGAAAGACGCTTGAAAAAAATTAAAAAAATCCATGCGGGTTAATTCAAAATTACAAAGACAGCTTTCAGATTTAATGTTGATTATAGCGCTTATTTTTTTTGTCACCGGTGCATTTTGCGGTTTTTTTCTGACTTCCTTACCAAAGTTAACTCATAATAATTGGTTCTGGTTGTTTGCAGGACGCATAGCATGGCAGCTTGGAGGCGCGATATGGTTTTGTGCATCTGTATGCGATCCTCAGGGTGAATCCCAATGGAAAGGGGCAGTTACCGGAATAATTCTCGGCGGGCTTTTATGTTTTAATCCTTTGTTTGATATTATTAAGGGTCCTCAAAAAATTGAAGGCATAGTAACTGATGTGCAGGTATCCCACGGCAAGATATGGAGAAAAAACGGAGCCTATTCAAATACAATTCATAGCAGGATTTATATAGAAACCACAGATAAAAGACATCAGATAAAACTTTCCGGCAGACAGGCAAACCTTTGGTCAGATAAGTTTATGAGTTGCAAAAAACCCTCCTGCGCTGTTCATACACTCATTCTTCTGCATACGAATATTGTTCTTGATATAAGCTGCTCTTCCAAATAAACAAGGGAAACCCTTGCAAACATGCGGCAAATTGATATTAAAAAGAATTCTGCAAAGCATGCTTGTAAAAATATCATGCAAATTTCCTTAAAGGTTATACTATATTTCTTGAATAAAGACCCTTTTTTCTGTAAAATATAATTGGCTCTATATGAAATATAGTTGGTAAATTATGGAAATTGACTTCGAACTATAAAATACTACTCACCCTCCCCTTAA
>DYOW01000024.1 GCA_020720325.1 Desulfobulbus propionicus | reverse complement strand
AATTCTTCCATGAGAAAATTTCCTCTTTATTGTTATATATGATGACATATATAGTTGAACTACCATTAGAAATATATTTAAAAACAACAACTAGCAAATCGTCTATCTTTAGCTTTCTGATTACTTCAAAGTTTTTTGGATTTTCGTTATTTTCATTTAAAAATTTTATAATTTTTCTGTTTGCCTCATGGTCATGAATAATGAAATTTTTAATTTTTTTCTTTTCATCTTCATGAAGCCATGAAAAAGTTCTCAATATGATATTAATTAATTCCAAATCAATCATGTTAATTATCCGGCTAAATTATAAAAATTTTTTTTATATATAAAAACACATTTATAAAGAAATTTCCATAAATATGACAATAAGATTTTTTGTGATTCATTTTCTTATATTTAATCTCATTCCCAGTCTGGAACTTGGGAACGAGGAAGATATTCCTTATTTTCAGTGTGATCCTGAAATCTGTGAATGGACAAAAATAAATGGCTTTACTTATGAAAAAATTAATATTACTACCCTACCCTCTCCAATGCCTTCATTAATGCCATACCCTTGTTTATTGTCTCTTCCCACTCTTTTTCAGGGACAGAATCAGCCACAATGCCTGCGCCTGCCTGTAAATATAGCTTTTCTCCTTTCTGAAACAGGGTGCGGATTGTTATTGCCATATCCATATTGCCTGTAAAACCAAAATATCCAACAGACCCGGCATAAGGGCCTCTTCTTGAATGCTCCAATTCCTCAATTATCTCCATAGCCCTGATTTTAGGAGCGCCTGACACAGTCCCAGCAGGAAAACATGCTCTTAACACATCAAACATATCCTTTCCTTCCAAAAGCTCTGCCTTAACCCCTGAAACAATATGCATAACATGGGAATATCTCTCAACACACATTAAATCCTCAACCCTCACTGTGCCTGATTTTGCCACCCTGCCAGCGTCATTTCTGCCAAGATCCACAAGCATTACATGCTCTGCCCTTTCCTTTATGTCAGAAAGTAAATCCTTTTCAAGGGCTTTGTCTTCTTCAGATGTAATGCCGCGTTTTCTTGTCCCTGCGATTGGTCTTAATTCAATGACATTGCCTGTTAATCTCACAAGAATCTCAGGGGAAGAGCCAATGATGGTCTCATCGTCAAATTTAAGAAAATACAGATAGGGAGAGGGATTAATTGTCCTTAATGACCTGTATATGTCAAAGGCGGGAGCGAGATTTATTCCTGAAAACCTCTGGGATAGCACCACCTGTATTAAATCCCCTGCAAGGATATATTCCTTGGCATCAGTCACCATTTTCTCAAATTTCTCCTGCGAAACCTCAGGAAGCAATTCTGTTTTTTGAGATGTTGTGGTTTTAATATAATCTATGCCCTTAAATATAGTTTCTTTTATATCATTCAGATTATTAAGGGCTTTTTTATAAAGATTTTCATCTTTATGGCTTAAATCCCTTGCGACAAAGGTTATTAACTGCAGGCTGTGCTTTAAGTTGTCATGCACAAGCACTATCTCAGGGATAATGAAATGAGCGTCATTAAAGCCCATATCATCATTTAATTTATTGGGCAATTTTTCCATAAAGCGAACCATATCATACCCAAGAAATCCAACCGCTCCTCCGAAAAATCTCGGAATATCGTTTTGCGCTGGCATCTTAAACCCTTTTAAGATTTCCTTAAATTTTTCAAGGGGGTCATTAACCACCTCTTTAACATCAAGCCCTTTTGTCTTAATAAAAACCTCTTTGCCCTTACAGCCAAATACCATTAACGGTTTTAGACCGATTATGCTGTAGCGTCCCCATTTTTCCCCGCCCTCAAGGCTTTCAAGCAAAAAACAATATTTTTCATCCTTGCAAACCTTATTATATAAAGATATTGGCGTGTCAAGGTCACATGAAATCTCATCCCAAAACGGTATAAGGTTATACTCATTTAACAATTCATTGAAATCATTAATGTCTGGTTTCATATTTTTATATCTCCCTTAAAAGTCTAAAATATTCTTCTCTGTCTATCACAGCAGTTCTTAAATTATTTTTTATTATAAAAACAGGAACTTCATCCCAATCCGGTATTACTATAGGTCTTTGCAATCCTTCTTTGGTAAATATGTAATGATCACCTTCAATCCTTATACATTTAAAACCTGCTTTTTCAAAGACTTTTCGAAGTTTAATTGCAGAAACAGGATAAATTTTAGGCATTAAATTTATAAACTAACAAGTTCGGTTGCCACAAGCCTTGGTGGTATCCATTTTCCATTATTATCCTGAATATAATTTGCCTCTTCAAGAATATCTTGTAAAGTTCCCATATTTTCTGCTTCTTCAAGAAAAAGCCTTACTGCTGTTTTAAGCATTTGCTTTGCCTTTTCAACATTATCTCCGCAACTTGACAGGTCAAGTTCAGGACAATAAGCAATGTATGTATTTCCTTCCTTAAAAACAAAGGTATCAAAGTCAAGCGCCACCATAAATACTCCTGTTTTAATAAAATTGTTCATTGTTACGTAGATACGACTGATTGGAATTCTACATAAACTATTAATATTTATAAACCCTTATCCTCAACGAATTTAAAACTACAGTCACAGATGAAAAAGCCATGGCAACTGAGGCTATGACAGGATTTAATCTTAGTTCAAATATAGGATAAAATACACCGGCTGCAATGGGTATGGCAAGTATATTATAAAAAAATGCCCAGAAAAGATTTTGTTTTATTATTTTAATGGTATTCTTTACGAGTTTTAATGCCTTTGGCACACCGCTTAAATTTCCTGACATAAGGGCAATCTGTGCGGAATCAATGGCAATATCCGTTCCTGTGCCCATTGCGATTCCTGCATCTGCCTGAATAAGCGCAGGAGCGTCATTCACACCGTCTCCAATCATTGCGACTTTTTCGCCTTTTTGCTGGATTTCCTTTACCTTATTTATCTTATCTTCGGGCAAGACCCCTGCCCAGTAGCCTTTTACATTAAGTCTTTTGGCAATGGTGGCGACTGTGTTGATATTATCCCCTGAAAGTATATAGGTTTTTATGCCTTCTTTGTTTAACTGTGAAATTACATCAATTGCATTATCTTTTAATGTATCAAATATAGTCATAATGCCTATTATTTCATCTTGTCTGGTAATATAAATAATTGTCTGACCCTCATTTGACCATTCATCCACCTTGTTTTTAATTATATCAGATATTGTTGCGGATTGACTCAGCAAATCTTTTTTGCCAATGCCATATAATACTCCATCTATTTTTGCAGTGACCCCTCCCCCCGTTAAAGACCTGAAATCAGTTGTGTTATATGGCAATATCTTTTTTTCCCATGCCTTTTTTGTTATTGCGACTGAAATTGGGTGTTCCGATGATTTTTCAAGGCTCATCGCAATCTTTAATAATTCTTCCTCAGTGTATAATTCAGAGGGAAAAATATTTGAAAGCACAGGTTTGCCTGTTGTTAATGTGCCTGTCTTATCAAATATACAGGAAGTTATGCCAGATGCGTTTTCAATGGTTGAGGCATCTTTCAAAAGTATCCCCATTTCAGCGCCTTTTCCTGTGCTAACCATTATTGCGGCAGGGGTTGCAAGTCCCATTGCGCAGGGGCAGGCAATAATAAGAACTGACACAAAGGCAAGGAATGAATTGATTATAATAGGCGCAGGGCCTAAAAAATACCATGTTAAAAGGGTTAAAATAGCAATAACCAACACAACAGGGACAAATACAGAAGAAATCTTATCAACAAGCCTTTGAATGTCTGCCTTGGCGCTCTGGGCATCTTTTACTACCTTTATTATCTGGGAGAGCATGGTTTCAGACCCTACCTTCTCCGCTATAAAATTAAATGTGCCCCACAGATTTAATGTGCCGGATATGACAGCATCCCCGGGTTTCTTTTCAACCGGAATTGATTCACCTGTAAGCATGGATTCATCCACGCTGGAATTGCCTTTTATAATTTTGCCATCAACAGGTATTCTTTCACCGGGTCTTATGACAATTACATCACCCTTTAAAAGCGTATTTACCGGGACTTCAATTTCCTGCTCGTTTTTTAATACATGAGTTATTTTGGGAATCAAGGTAAAAAGCCCTTTAATTGCCTCTGATGCCCTGTTTCTTGCCTTTGCCTCAAGATATCTGCCTGTTAAAATAAACATTATTATCATTGATGATGAATCAAAATACAGATTTGCGGGCATGCCAAGGCTTATAAAATAATCCTTAAAAATTAGAATTAAACTTGAAAAAATAAAGGCGGATAATGTTCCAAGGGCAATAAGGGTATTCATATCAAAAGAAAGTTTTTTTATGCCTTTATATGCGCCGGATAAAAATGGAAGTCCGCACCAGAACTGAACTGGTATAACAAGAAGAAAGACAAGATAATTTCTTATATCTTCGGGTATAATCATAACAAAAGGGAAAAACTCGTGCATGGAAAGTATAAATATAGGGATGCCAAGTGTAAATGCAGTCAATGCCTTAAGTTTTAAACCTTCCTGATATTTAAGCTCTTTTTCAAAAAAATCAGTTAAATTTTCCTCTTTAATCTCACCGTTAAAGATATAGCCATCGTCCTCAATAATTTTTTTAAATGGCGCTAAATCTTTGATTTTGGAAAAATCATACTCTATTGTCGCCTGCGCCAGAGGGAGATTTACAGAGGCTGAATTTACGCCGTCAATTTTTTTTAATATCTTTTCAACCCTTGCCACGCAGGCAGCGCAGGTCATGCCCCCAACAGATATTGTGACGCGGTTAAAGTTTTCCGGGATTTTTTGCTGATTATTTTTTTGTGTCATTTTTTAATATATCTTATATTAAAAACCATTATAGAGTTAGTTTTTAATACATTATAACTTTTTTTATAGAAATTGCTTGAAATTTCAATTTTTAGATGATACTTTTTTAAATGTCGGAGCTAATTTTATTTGGAGTGTTTAATAAATGAGATATAGAAATTATTCATCAACTGAAGAAATGTCCCCTGGCGTTCGTTTCTTTTTCTCTTATATCTTCCCATATATATTTTTAATTGTAGGTCTGGCAACGCTATATTTTGGCATTAACGGTGTATTAAATGCAAAAAAAAGCCTGAATTGGCCAGTAGCTGAGGGCATAATCAAACGTTCTTCGGTTGAATATCATAAAGACAGTGACGGAGACGGGACTTACCATGCTGAAATTAATTATGAATATGCTGTAAATGATGTGCTTTTTAACGGCAAAAAGGTTGCTTACGGAGATTACGGCTCAGGCAATCCCGGACATGCGACTGAGATAGTTAACAAATATCCTGTTGGAAAATATGTTAATATTTATTATATGCCTGAAAAACCAGATGAATGCCTCCTTGAACCAGGAATTCAGCTACAGTCCTTTTTTATTCCTGTTTTCGGACTTATTTTCTCTTTGGTTGGATGCGTTATGGCAGTGGGATTGCCAAAGACATTAAAAGGCAGAACGAATCAACCTTTTAATCCAAGAAATTTAAAAAATACACCTTACAGATAAAAGATAACCTTAAATTATAGATATTCTTTCTTAGTTATCAGCGACCTTTTTTAAAGAGTAGCCCTCTTCCTCAAGAGCTTTCTTAATAATCTGCTTATCAATATCTTTATCAGTATCAAAGGTGGCTGAGAAGGTATCAAGGTCAACTTTTACATTTTTTAAACTTTCAACTGACTCCAATGCCATGGTTATACGCCTTACACAATGGCTGCACATCATGCCGCCAATATATATTTTGCTTGTTGCCATGATACCTCCTTTTTTTATATGATTTCTGATAGTATATCTTCTACTGGAACTGCAAGAACATGGGTTCTGCCCCTTTTCATAAAGAAGTTGCCTTCAACAACAACAATATAAAGTTCATCTTTATATATAAAAACTGACTGCACAGGTCCCTCAAACTGTGTTCCAAGCTGATGATACCTGTAACCCCCTGCATATGGAGCTATTATTCCTACACCTCCTCTTTTGGGATCTCCTCCTACCATGCTCAAAATGCTTCCTTCATTTGCGGGAATCACAATGGCATTGATATCTTTATAAGAAAGAACTGCAGGCTGGCTCCAAAAAATTATTGTTCTTGTGGGTGAGGACTGCATTCCGGGTTGCTCTTCGTAGATAACTGATTTTATTGAGCCGCCAAGAGACTCAGGGGATTCCCATTTAATAGAGCTTCCCTGATAAATAAGAAATTTTTTTGCCGGAAGATAAAAACCTACTTCAAGAATACCGTTTCTGTCAAGATCATAAACAAGAGCGCCGTTTAACTGAAAAGTAGATGGCGCTGAAAATTTATCAATTCTTTTTACGCTGTTTCCAACAATCTTTAATTTCCATACTCCAGGGCCAAAAAAATCCATTGTATCATAATTCTGTCCAAGCAGAGTCTCTTTTTCACCGTCAGAATCAGTATCAAAAAAGGCAAAAACATATGGTTCATCTTTAACTATTTCCTTAAAGCCTTCCCCTGTAAATTGCAATATCCTTGATTTAATTCCTTCACCTTTAATAAATATATTAAAAGCTATAACCCCAAGAGGCCCTGTGCTGATACTAACAACATCACCGAAACCATTATAATCGTAGACATATCTTTTGGAATTATTAATTGACTGCACATAGAGAGTATTTGCGTAGAAATAGACGAAATGAGGCGAACCTCCCTTTTCAAGCTCAAACATCTCAAGATTAAAAACAAGCTGATCAAGGCTTCCAACCGGACGGTAAGATGAAATCATAACCTGCTGGCGCACACCGCTTGCCCTTAAGCCAGGAACAGAGCCAGTGGAAACAGCCATGCCTGAGATACCAGGAACAGACGCGTACGGAGACACCTTTGTTGAATAAGGAGAAGCTTGCTTTTGGGGCGCTTCATCTTTGCCAAATTCATAAAAACCAATTACCTCTCCGCCGCTCCAGAGGGTGACACCATTGGATTTTGCCACAAAAGAAAGATTTTCTCTGGGAATTTTTAATTTAAGAGGGTCTGTGACCACCTCTCTTGACTTCCATTGAAGATTTGGCAATACTCCCCTTATCTGGTCATAAAAATCAACTCCAAGATTGGAAGTATCATACAAAACAGCAGGTATGTCACTAAACCGTCTGGCAGTCATATTGCTTTTTATATCACATTTTCCCTTGCATTTTATTTCTATCTCTGAAAACTGCTGCTGCGGTCTGGTTACAATAAAAAATCCAACAGGATTTGCTGTTTTACCAAGTTCCTGACCGGTTTTAGGGTCTTTTACAGACATTCCTTCGCCATAAAGCGTCCATAACTCGCCCTGTTTTATCCCGCTATCTATTCCTTTATTTATGCCGTATATATTTTTTTGTATGACAATAACAGAACCTTCCATTGGAGAAAGGTCTTTTTTAAATGCCTCAATATTTTTAATTGTCTCAGCAAAAGCATAGCTACACAAAATAACAAAGAAAATAGCAAATAAAGATGGTATGAATATAATTTTTCTCAAGACAAAACTCCTTAATTATGAAATATGTAATTTTTTATAATAATTTGTTTTGTAAAAAAATAAAGTAAAAAAAACATGTTTACAGATACTCATTTAAGCATTAAAGGTTTATAATATTGTTTTAAGGGTAGCTCTAAAAAATGTGTGACGGTTTCTTGCCTGCGATTCCCCGCAAAACGCTGTTAGTATGTTTTTTTCTGTTTTTGAACCTTTTAGCAGTCTTATTTTTTGTTTTTTCTCCTTTTCTTTTTAATTGTTAATTTTTTAAATTCATTCAATTTTTTTATCAATAATAATTACATAAAAATATATATTACTTTCTATTTATTACTTGTAAATAATAATTTTTCTTATTATAAGACAATTTTTTTTAAAATCTTAGTTTATTAACTTTTTCATTTTTTTTCTCGTCACAAGCATTGCAATATCCATAAACTATAACGCTTTTATGAATTACTCCACCAATATTTGATAAATTATCAGGCAATGCTGATTCATCAAAATCTTTCCAATCAAAATCATAAATCTTATTGCAATTTTTACAAATAAAATGGTGATGCGTTGACATTTTTACCTCAAATCTTGATTGATTTTCCGTGGTTTCAATCTTATCAATGAGACCATACTCTTTAAATGTCATAAGAGTTCTGTAAACTGTGTCAAGGGAAAGGGTTGAAATACGTTTTAAAAGTCTTTTATAAAGGATTTCAGCTGAAGGGTGATCCACAGACCTGCAAAGTTCTGAGAAGATTTCAAGCCTCTGATGCGTGAGCTTTAACCCCAAGGCATTGCAAAGATTTTTAAATTCAGTTATTTTTTCCTGAATTTTAGGATCCTTTTCCTTTTTAGACATAACAGCGCACTCTTCAAAAAATATTAATTTATTACTAAATAAGAATAATACTTATTTTCTTTTAGTCAATAATAAATTTAAAAGGATCGACAACAAATTATATAAGAAACTTTGGGACAAAGCGTCCCGCAAAAGATTTAAATTTCTTTAAAATTGATTATGATACAAAGGAAGAAGCAACGGTGGAAGCCCTGCCTTGTAAAGCGCGCCAGCAATAGTTTCTCTGAGATAGGGATGAATTATTATTGGAATGTTTCTTTTCTGAAAAAAACCGAATAACTCATCATCCATAGGATTTTTTGAGCGAAGTATAAATACAACAGAGGTATTTAGCTGGAATACGGCTTGTTTATCATCCTGTTTGTCATTATTATATTCCAAAAGCTCAAAATTAAAGTCCTGAAATATTATAATTCTTGTAAAATCATTCATCATGTTGTTTTGATATGAACCCTGGCCTGCATTAAAATTAACTGCTATGTTATTATATTTTTCAGGTTCTGGATTTTTTAATTTTCTATAGTTTAACTGGACAAATTCAAGATTATCAAGGTTAAGGCTTGAAAAAAATCCATCAAATTTCTGTTTGTCAATGTTTATATCATTTTTAGGTGCGCTTGCTTTGGCCATAATAAAATATCCTGTTTCATTAAAAATTTTAACTTTTTGAAAATACTACAACTCACTTATTATGTCAAGAAGTTATTCCTTGTGTTGTTTTTATTGTTTGAGATTAAATGTATAAGACCAAAAAAAAATAATTTTTTTTATGATTAAAATAATATTTTTTATGTTGTGCAATTTTTAACACTATTGTAATATAATTATTATTAAATTTTAATATAATTCTTTATTTTTTGTATCCAAAATTAATCTATATCAAATAAATAAACCAAAACAAGTAAAATAAATAATGGAAAAAACACTCGAATTTTACGAAAATTCCATTGAAGATGCTGAAAAAAAAGGCAATCTACTTGATAAAGCAAAAATATATGAAGAATTTGCTAATTTTTGGATTGCAAGAGGCAATAAAAAAATAGCCAGAATATATATCAAAGATGCGTTTATCCTATACATTAAATTAAATGATAAATTTAAAACCGATGAATTAATAAAAAAATATCCAGACTTTCTGAATATTGTATCCGAATCGGAAAATTATTTTTTTTCTTTTAAAAATAATTCTTTTATAGAACATAACACCTTATTAAAAAGTATTTTTGCCGCTGTTCCTGACCTTTTGTTGGTAGTTGATAGGAACTTAAAAATTATCTATTCAAATTATAAAGCCCATGACCGGATTGTCCCAACTAAAAACACCAAAACAGATACCTGCTACGGAAGATTTCATCTGAGGAATGTTCCCTGTGAGGATTGCACGGCAAAAGAAGTTTTTGAAACAGGACTGTTTCATGAAAGACACAGGATAAACGCTGCAGATAATAGACGCAGGGAAGTAAGGTCATATCCTATTAAAAACAGATACGGTGAAGTTAGCTATGTACTTAAACATGTAAGGGATATTGATGACAGTTACAGGGCGCAGCAGGCATTGTTAAATGAAAAGGACGAAAAATACAGGCTTTTATTTGAAAACATGAAAAATGGCTTTGTATTGCACAAAATTATTGCTGACGAGAACAACAACCCTGTTGACTATATTATAACTGCAATCAATCCTGCCTTTGAGCGTATTACAGGTATTTCAAAAGAATTAATACTGAATAAAAATATCAAAAGCGTTTTTCCTGATATTGATGAACTCCTGATAAATAACTTTGAAAATGTCGCCCTGACAAACAAAACCTTAACCTTTGAATATTATTGCAAATCGTTAGATAAATATTTTATTGTTTCTGTTTTTTCTTTTGATTCAGGTCAGTTTGCCAGCGCTTTTAATGACATCACACACCTCAAGAAAACAAAACAGGCTCTTGAAGAAAGCAAAAACCAGTTGCAGGTCATTTTTAACGCAGCGCCTTCAATTATCATGCTTCTTAATGAAAATTGTGAAGTATTGCAAATGAATAAAACCGCCAGATTATTTGCGGGTCAAAACCATGAGGATGCCTCAGGGAAATGCCCCGGGGATGTCTTTGACTGTATTTATTCCTTTATTGATGAAAAAGGTTGCGGAAAAAGCCTGTATTGCAAAGAATGTGTCATAAGAAACACTGTCTATGATACCTTTATCAACAACAACGAACATCAAAGGGTTGAAACAACACTTTCGATTAAAAGAGATAATTTAGAAAATGAATATCATATACTGCTTAGCGCTTCTCTTCATGAATTTTCAGGTCAAAAAGCAGCGCTTATCATTATTGACAATATAACAGAGCTTAAAAATGCTCAAAAGGCTTTGCGGGAAGGCGACGAAAAATTTAAGACTGTATTTTATACCACACCTGATGCCATTACCATAACCAACTTAGACGGTAAAATTGTTGAAATTAACGAGGGATTTAGTGCAATAACTAGCTATACAAGGGATGAAGTGATTGGAAAATCAGCATTGGATCTGAATTTATGGGACAATCCTGAGGATAGAAATAAATTGATTGACATCCTTAATAAAACAGGAAATGTCACCAATTTTGAAGCTGTTTACAGGATGAAAGACCAAAGCTCCAGACATTGTTTAATGTCCGCAAGCCTGATAGTTTTAAATAATATTCCTCATATTCTGGCAATCACCAAAGACATTACCCTGAGAAGAAATGCTGAAATAGATTTGGAACAAAGCATGGCAAAGTATCGCTCCTTGTTTGAAGGAAGCCGGGACGGTATTATTACTGCTGAGCTTAACGGAAAAATTATTGATTGTAACAAGTCTTATGCAAATATGCTCGGATACTCCATTGAAGAACTTAAAAATATGAATTTTTTTGAGTTAACCCCTGAAAAATGGAAAGAATGGGAAAAAAATGAAATTTTTAATAAATATTTGTTCGCAAACTCCTATACTCCAATTTATGAAAAGGAATACATAACAAAATACGGAAAGATAATAAATACTGAAGTAACTGCTTATCTTTACCATTTTGAAAAGGACAAAGATCCAATCATATGGGCTGTTGTGAGAGATGTGACTGATAACAAAACAATACAGGAACTATTGAGACAGTCACAAAAAATGGAGGCAGTTGGGCAGCTTGCCGGGGGCATCGCCCATGATTTCAATAATATGCTTGCAGGCATCATAGGCTATACAGAAATATCTCTTAATCAGTCCGAACCAGGAAGCAAACTTGAAAAAAACCTCATGCAGATATTAAAGGCAAGCGACAGAGCCAAAAATCTTGTAAGCCAGATTTTATCCTTCAGCAGACAGTCCGCACACGAAAAACAATACATATATCTCAGACCCATCCTTAAAGAAGTTATAGAACTTTTAAAAGTCTCCATTCCTTCCTCAGTTATTATCAGAACCAATATACAAAAAGACACTCATTCTGTTTATGCTGACCCTGTCAGGATACATGAAATCATTATGAACCTTGTGACTAATGCAGTTCATGCAATGGATGAAAAGGGAGAGCTTACCATATCGCTCTCAGAGCAATGCGTTCTTGATGGAAATTTCGGACACATTGGCATGATAGAGCCAGGCGTATATTCCATTATTGAAGTTTCAGACACTGGCTGCGGCATTGACAGCGAAATAATGACAAAAATATTTGATCCGTTCTTTACTACAAAACCTTCGAAAAAGGGGACAGGCATGGGTCTTTCCGTTGTTTACGGAATAATCCAGTCACATAACGGAAATATTCAGGTTGAAAGCGAAGTTGGAAAAGGCTCTACTTTTAGAATTTTCCTTCCGAAATCAGAAACAAATCCCATTGAAAATAAAAAAGAAGAAGATATTGATATTACAGGCAATGAAAGCATACTATTTGTTGATGACGAGGTTTTGCTTGTGGCAATAATCACTGACCTGCTCGTATCAATGGGATATAGCGTGACCTCTACAAATGACAGCACAGAAGCCCTGAATATTTTAAGAAAAACACCGGAAAAGTTTGACCTCCTGATTACAGACCAGACAATGCCCAATATGACAGGCGTTGATCTTGCGCAGGAAGCATTAAAAATAAAGCGGGATCTTCCAATTATCCTCTGCACAGTTTATAGTTCTACAGTAGATTCTGAAAAGGCATCTCAAATGGGAATTAAAAAATTTCTTCTAAAACCCATCACGAGAAATGAACTGGGATTAGCAATAAAAGAAGTATTTACAAAACATGACAAATGATGCGCCAAAAAAAATTCTTTTAATCGAAGATGAAGAAATAGTAAGAGATATGTTTGTTGTTATGCTTGAAGATGAAGGATTCAAGGTTCATATAGCCGTAAATGACTTTAAAAGATTTAACACTATCTTGTAACAAATTACAAATTGAATTTTTTTAATATTTTGGTATAAATAAAATATATAATGGCTCTATATGAAATATAGTGGGTAAATTATAGAAATTGACTTCAAACTATAATATGCTATTCACGCTCCCCTTAATCCCATCCCATCAAGTGAGGGGAAATTTAATTGCTCCCTCTCCCCTTGTGGGAGAGGGTTGGGGTGAGGGGTGATAAAAATATTACCCACTAAAAATCACATAGAGCCTAAATAATACTCATATTTTAGAGGTGTTTTAATGTCTGAAAACAAAAAATACAGACTTGTCACAAGAAGTGATATGGACGGCCTTATCTGTGCGGTTTTATTAAATGAACTTGGACTGCTTGGAGATATAAAGTTTGTGCATCCAAAGGATATGCAGGACGGAAAAATTGAGATAAACTCCGACGATATCACAACAAATTTGCCCTATGTTGAAGGTGTTTATCTGGCGTTTGATCATCATTTAAGCGAAACTATAAGGGTTGGCAAAAAAGATAACCATATAATCGAGGCAAACGCGCCCTCAGCCGCAAGGGTTGTATTTAATTACTACGGCGGTAAAGAGAGATTTCCCGCAATTTCTGATGATATGATGAATGCAGTTGATAAGGCTGACTCCGCTGGATTTACCCTGGATGATGTGCTGAATCCCAAAGGCTGGGAGCTTTTAAGCTTTCTGATGGACGCAAGGACAGGGCTTGGCAGATTCAGAGATTTCAGGATATCAAACTATAATTTAATGATGGAATTAATTAATTACTGCAAACACCTAACAATTGATGAAATTCTTGAACTGCCTGATGTTAAGGAAAGGGTTGATCTTTTCTTTTCATATGAGGAAAAATTTAAGGATCAGTTACAAAGATGTTCCGCTGTTTATAAAAATCTTGTTGTGCTTGATTTAAGAAGTGAAGAAACCATATTTCCCGGAAACAGATTCATGATTTATGCGCTTTTCCCGGATTGCAATATCTCAATTCATGTTATCTGGGGACTTAAACAACAAAATACGGTTTTTGCCGTGGGAAAATCCATTTTCAACAAGACATCAAAAACCA
The DNA here is from genome assembly GCA_020720325.1 of Desulfobulbus propionicus. Classification (GTDB taxonomy): domain Bacteria; phylum Desulfobacterota; class Dissulfuribacteria; order Dissulfuribacterales; family DYOW01; genus DYOW01. The sequence goes on along the minus strand of DYOW01000024.1, from coordinate 16,618 downwards.
ATATCGGGAAATTCATGCTTGAATACGGAGGCGGAGGACATTTTAACGCAGGCACATGCCAGGTGGAAAATGAGGAGGCTGAGGCAAAATTGTGGGAAATAATCACGAAAATCAATAACGACGGTTAAGGCATTATTTAGCCAACCTCTAAAAATCAGATTGCTTCGTCACTATGTTCCTCGCAATGACAGTTTTAGTTTGTCATTGCGAGCGAAGAAAAGCAATCTTATATCATAAACTATACTAAATTAACAACACCAACTATTTTACATGCCTGTGTCAAAATTAAGAAGCTCGCCCTTCTTAATCTCAATACCCTGCGCTGCAGGAAGTGGCTCTTTCATTCCCTTGTCATATAAAAATAAATTATAAGCGCCAGACATAACAGGAAAAGTATGCCATAACGGATAATCATTATCAGAGCGTCTTTTTGCCTTAAGTGAATAATCAGGATTACCTTCAACAGGGACAAGATCCCATCCAATAACATTTAGACTTTTTGGTTGTTTTAACTGAAACCCTGAGTCAAGGGTGACAATTGCCTCTTTTCCAGGCTCAATTTTTACATTTTTGGCAACTGTTGTAGGCTCTGGGCTTTGTGAATAATGCAACTGCACCTTATAGACACCTTCAGGAAGGGGTTTGGTTTTAAATATATAATAACCATTATCATTATGATCAAGCTTAACAAATGGTTTGTTTGTTTCCTCATCAACAATAATTATTGAAGCCACAGGATTTTTTTCAAGTGATGGAGCAATATTAAATGCCATTGAACCCAACTTTATTGTCTTTGTTTCCCCGCCATTAAGGGTAAATATTCCAATTGAAACCTCTGTATCAGGCTTATAATTAGGGTTTGCAAAGCCTAACACTATCTCATACTCACCTGACATTAACGGATGAATGGATGAATCAGCCGGTTTTTCCTGGTTTTTAACAGCGCTTCCATCGGCTTTTTTTATAAATTTAAGCGCGTTAAGGCTCTTTGTTGCGGAATTGGGAGGCATAATTATCTCAAATTTACCAAGTCCGGTTGTAACTGTTTTTGTTGTGGTTTTAGCAGCCTCAACCTTTACCTCCACTTCCTTTTGCATTGATTCAAAGGCCTTCAAAAGACCTGGTATATCATTTGCCGCAAAAAAAGAACCGCCACCCTCTTTTGCCATGCATGAAAGTTGTTGAATACCTTTCTCATCAACGCCAAAACCCACCACATGCAGGATAAATTTAGCGCCCTTTGCCTTTAAGGATTTTACAACTGAACAGGGGTCAATATTACAGGTGTCAATTCCATCGCTTACAAGTATTATTGTTGTTTCAGTTTCCCTGCCTGATAATGAGTCAGCAACCATTTTTACTGAATCAGCAAGGGGAGTCATGCCTTTAGGAGATATAGAATTAACATGGGCAAGGAGCTTATCTCTTTCATCGCTTCCTGAAGGAATTAAAATTTCAATATCATTACAATCTGTCTTGCTTCTATGACCGTAAACTGTCAATCCTGTTTTGACATCAGAGGGAAGAGCCGGAACTACCTTTGCAAATACCTCCCTTGCGGATTCTATTTTATTTTTTGTCCCTGCAGAGCCAAGCATGCTGCCTGAGGCATCAAGAATAAGCATTACTTCGGGAATCTTATTGGTTTGCGCAGAAAAAGCATTTGAGATGAAACACATAGAAATAATTAAAAAAAAGAAAAAATTCTTCATAAATCCTCCATTCAGGATAGTTTAAATGTATATAAGCTTTTTATATATATTACAGACTCTCATGAAACATTTTTGTTTAATAAAAATTACATTTTTGTGTATTTTGCATAAAATTCTTTTTGGGCAAGCAAACTATTATTTTTAGAATATAAAAAATAAATAATTAGCCCTATAACAAGCCATATAGCAAAACGAATCCATGTTATCAGAGGCAAATTAATCATTAGATAAAAACAAAATGCAATGCCGAGAATGGGAAAAAGAGGACTGAAAGGTGTCTTAAAAGGCCTTTTCATACCTGGCATTGTGTAGCGAAGCGCTACAACACCGGCGCATACAAGCACAAACGCAGCAAGAGTGCCAATATTTACAAGTTCAGCAACATGAGCAATAGGAGTAAAACCAGCTATAAGAGACATAAAAATACCGCTTATAATAATTACCCTCACAGGGGTCTGGGTTTTTGGATTTACACCAGAAAAAATAGGGGGTAAAAGACCGTCCCTTGATATTGCAAGAAAAATTCTGGTTAAGGCATAATATAGCACAAGCATAACGGTTGTTAGCCCTGCTATTGCCCCTGCTGAAATTATAGCTGACGCCCATCTGTAACCAAGCTTAAGAAGCGCATCCGCAACCGGTGACGGCACATTTAATGTATGATATGGAACAATCACTGTCAATAAACCTGAAACAACAACGTATATCATTGTACAAAATAAAAGAGAGGCAATAATCCCTATTGGCAGGTCTTTTTGAGGATTTTTCGTCTCTTCAGCCGCAGTTGACACTGCATCAAAGCCTATATAGGCAAAAAATATCAAAGCTGCTCCACGCGCGACACCCTCAATACCAAAAGGCAAAAATGGCGACCAGTTGGCAGGATTTATATTTCCCGCCGCAACTATTATAAATACTGTGATAGCAATTAATTTAACCAACACCATAACGGCATTAAAACGTGCGCTGACATTTACTCCGATACAAAGCACCACAGAAAGAAAAAGAATAATAAGCATGGCAGGGAGATTAGCAATTCCTCCTGCAGCCGGGGGATTAATAAGATATGCCGGCAAACCCATACCCATTGCAGTCAACGCATTATTTACATATCCTGACCAACCTATGGCGACCGCAGGGACAGCAATTCCGTATTCAAGGATCAGATCCCAGCCGATTATCCATGCTATAATCTCACCAAGTCCTGCATAGGCATATCCGTAAGCGCTCCCGCAACCGCCTATAGACGCTGCAAGCTCTGCATATGCAAGCGCTGTGAATAAACACGCAAAGCCTGAAATAATATAGGAATACACAATGCCCGGACCTGCATGTTTGGCAGCGGCAATACCGGTAAGAACGAAAATACCGGCGCCTATTATCGCGCCAATTCCAAGAAGGGTAAGATCAAGAGGTCCAAGAACTTTTTTTAAGCCTGTGTCAATACCTGAACCAATGGGTTTTCTTCTTAATAACTGCATCTAAGTGTTATTTTTTTCCATAATTTTTGCACAAAAAAATTGATTATGAGATTATAGAACAAAAACAAGATAATTTCAATTAGGTATATGAATAAATATTAAAATTTCTTTAATTTATAGTTAAAAAGTTTTAAGCATTAAGTTTTGAGAAAGGAATAATAATTTTAAATTTAAATTATTCGTTTAACTTAAAACTTCTATTGCCTGATTTCCGGACAGGGACAAGCCCTGTACCTACAATATTAGGTTGTCCACCAGTTTATAAGACCCATTTCAAGGTGGTAATTGAGATTTTTGTTGTACGGATAGCACCTTACACTGTAACCAATTTGACCGCTTGAAAGACAAAGTATTGTCCCTGAATAAATGGTTCCTTGTGATGTGGTTTCACTTGGAAGAAGCGGGAGAGGATGTCCTTCCACAAGTTCGTATCTTTCGTCAATTCTTCCAATAAAGATTTCAACCCTTACTTCATCAGGGGATAATCCCGCAAGGTCAATTGTCACTTTTACAGGAATCCTGTCTCCTACCTTTGCGATATGGTTATTCTTTGAATCAATATTTTTTATACTGACCATATGCCAGATTTTTTTAATTTTATCCTTCCAGGTAAGGTAATTTTTCAGATCATCAAAATTATTTTTGTTAAAATGATTGTATCTTGTGCTGCATGGGATATAAAATCTCTTACAATATTCCTCAACCATTCTGCTTGTATTAAAAACAGGACAATTGCTCATTATATTTCTTTTCATCATGTCCACCCAACCGTGGGGAATATTATTTTGTCCCTTGGTATAAAAAAGAGGCACCACATGATTTTCAAGTATTTCATAAAGAAGCCTGCTTTCCACCTCATCCTGATAAGCTTCATCTGTATATTCCTCACCTGCTCCTATTGCCCAGCCATTATCGCCTTTATACCCTTCATCCCACCAACCGTCAAGCACGCTTAAATTTATTGTGCCGTTGACGCTTGCCTTCATTCCGCTTGTTCCGCTGGCCTCATATGGTCTTCTTGGATTATTAAGCCATACATCAACGCCCTGTAAAAGATTTCTTGCAAGGTCTATATCATAATTCTCAATAAATATTATATACTTGCTAAGCTCAGGTATCTTTGTAACCTGTACTATTTTTTGAATAAATTCCTTTCCGTATTTATCTTTGGGATGCGCTTTACCTGCAAAAACAAACTGTACCTTGCCATTTGGGTTGGTTATTATTCTTTTTAATCTATCAATATCCTTAAAAAGAAGGGTCGCCCTTTTATAGGTGGCAAATCTCCTTGCAAATCCAATTGTAAGTACCTCAGGATCAAGCGCCTCTTCAGCCTGGTCAATCATATATTTAGGAGCGCCCTTGGATTCATATTGTTTTTTTATTCTCTTTCTTGCATATGAAACAAAAGCCTCGCTTAATCTCTCCCTGCAGCGCCATAGCTCAAAAGGAGGTATATTTTCAATCCTTTTCCAGATTGCATGGTTTGTGGGGTCATCAATCCATCTTCCGCCAAGATACCTTAAATAAAGCCTTGACATCTCACTTGAAAGCCAGGACATTGTATGACAGCCGTTTGTGATATGTGTTATTGGCACTTCATTTTTTGGTATTGAGGGCCAGAGGTCTTCGAACATCCTTCTTGAAACCTCGCCGTGTAATTTACTGACGCCGTTGGTTTGGGATGAAAGATTAATTGCAAGGATTGCCATACAAAATGCTTCATTATTGTCAAAAGGTTTTTTTCTGCCAAGACCTAAAAAAGCATCCATGTTAATTCCGAGTCTTGGAACAACTTTATTAAAATATTTCCTCATCAAATCAGGAGGAAAATAATCAATACCTGCGGGAACAGGGGTATGAGTTGTAAATATACTGGTGGAACGAACTAGTTCTCTGGCTTCTTCAAAGGATAATCCGCTTTTTTCCCTTAACTGAATCAGCCTTTCAATGGCAAGAAAAGCGGAATGTCCTTCATTCATATGATAAACAACAGTATTCTTTTTAAAGGCTTCAAGAACTTTAACGCCGCCCATGCCAATTAATATTTCCTGCTTTAAGCGGTTTTCAAGGTCGCCACCGTATAAAAAGGCTGTGATCTGTCTTTCCTCATTGGCGTTTTGTAGGATATCCGTATCAAGCATAAGCATTTCAATACGACCAACATAAATAGACCATACCCGGAAAAAAACCTCTTTATCTCCGATCATAACGGACAAAATATATTCCTTTCCGTCTTTATCCCTTAAAAGTTCAATGGGAAGATTATACAAATCATTGGCAGGATATGTTTCAAGCTGCCACCCGTCATGATTAAGATACTGCTTAAAATATCCGTGTTTATAAAGAAGCCCAATGCCTATAAGAGGAAGACCAAGGTCACTTGCTGATTTCATATGATCTCCGGCAAGAATGCCAAGACCACCGGAATATATTGGAAGACATTCATGTATGCCAAATTCCATTGAAAAATAAGCAATGGTATTATTATCAAACTGTGAGCCGATTTTTTTCTTAAACCATGTGTCAAGTTTCAGATATCTTTCAAGCTCATAATAAATTTCATTCATCCTGGCTATAAATATTTCATCTCTTTCCAGTTCATCAAGCCTTGACTGTTCGATTTTTCCAAGCATGCAAACAGGATTATGATTAAATTTTTCCCATAATTCCCTGTCCATATCCTGAAAAAGATGAACAGCCTCAATATTCCATGACCACCAAAGATTCTTTGCAATATTCATTAAGTTTGAAAGCTTTTTGGGAATATTTGGAACTATGGTAATTGTTTCAACATGTTGCATAAAAAATCCTCTATAATTAGTTTACAAGGTTTATGGTTATATTTTCATTCATTACATCAACAAATATTTTGCTGTTTGCCGGTGGTTTTCTGAAAAGTATAATGTCAGCAATGGGGTCTTTTATCTCATTTTGAATGAGCCTTGAAAGTGGTCTTGCACCCATCTTTGGATTATAGCCTTTGTTTGCAAGATAAGCTTTTGCCTCATCAGTCACGATAAGTTCAAATTTTTTCTCTTTGAGTTGCTGGGTTAGTTCTTTAAGGTTTTTATTGACTACTTTAATAATTATTTCCTGGGGCAAGGACAAAAACGGGATTATTGCATCAAGTCTGTTTCTGAATTCTGGGTTCATAATATTATTCAATACTGACTCCGCCTTTAATATGTTATCTTCTTTGTCTTGTTCCACTGGTTTTGAAAAGCCTATCTGCCTTGCATCCATTTCTCTTGCCCCTGCATTTGTGGTCATTATAAGGACAACATGTCTGAAATCAGCTTTTCTACCTGTATTATCGGTAAGAACTGCCTCGTCCATAATTTGCAAAAGAATATTGTAGATATCAGGATGCGCCTTTTCTATCTCATCAAGAAGAAGCACCGCATTGGGATTTTTCCTGACTTCCTCAACAAGAAGCCCCCCCTGTTCAAATCCGATATATCCGGGAGGCGCGCCAATAAGCCTTGACACAGCATGTTTTTCCATATATTCGCTCATGTCGTATTTTAATAATTTAACCCCCATAACAGAGGAGAGTTGTCTTGCAAGCTCAGTTTTACCAACGCCGGTTGGTCCATAAAACAGAAATGCGCCTATTGGTCTTTTGGGAGATGATAACCCCGCTCGCGCCCTTTTAATTGATTTTGTAATTGTTTCTATGGCTTTATCCTGACCAAAAATAACATTTTTTATATCTGCTTCAAGGGACTCAAGCCTTATCATATCTTTCTTTGCAATATTTGATATGGGTATATTCGCAATATTTGCAATTACTTCCTGAATATGTGCAGAGTTTATGATAATCTTCCCTTTTTTGCCGGATTTTTTTAGTTTTTGAAGGGCCGCAGCCTCATCAATAACATCAATTGCCTTATCAGGCAGAAATTTATCATTTATATATTTTGCAGAAAGCTCAACGGCATTTTTAATGGCGTCAACAGTATATTTTACACCGTGAAATTCTTCATAATGCGATTTTAAACCGTTTAATATTGCGATTGTGTTGCCTATTGATGGCTCTTGTATGTCAATTTTCTGAAAACGCCTGCTTAGCGCCTTATCTTTGGAAAAATGATTTCTGAATTCTTCATATGTTGTTGAGCCTATACATCTTATATCACCGCTTGAAAGAGCGGGTTTTAATATGTTTGACGCGTCAAGGGAGCCGCTGCTTGTTGCTCCTGCGCCCACAATTGTATGGATTTCGTCAATAAAAAGCGCTGAATTTGGGATTTGTTTCAATTCGGTTATCACATCTTTTAACCTGCTTTCAAATTCACCCCTGTATTTTGTCCCTGCAATAAGGCTTCCCATATCAAGGGCGTATATTTTGGTGTCAAGAAGCTGGTCAGGGACATCAAAGTTAGAAATTTTAAGGGCAAGTCCCTCGGCCATGGCAGTTTTTCCCACACCCGGATCTCCCACAAATATTGGATTATTTTTCTTTCTCCTCGAAAGAACCTGGATTGTCCTTTCAAGTTCTTTTTCCCTTCCAACAATGGGGTCAATCTTGCCATCCAGCGCCTTAAGCGTTAGCTCTTCAGTAAAACGGGAGAGAGCGCTTTGATTTTCAATATCAGGTTGTCCTTTTAAAACAGGATTTTTGGTCTTAGAGTTTTTGTCAGTATTTTTTTTGGCTTTAATACCGTGTGAGATATAATTTAGCACATCAAGCCTGGAAATACCCTCTAATTTTAAAAAATATACTGCGTATGAATCTTCTTCTGTCATAATCGCTGCAAAAAGGTCTTTTGCATCGGTTTTTGTCTTTCCTGCAGATTGCGCATGAAGGATTACCTTCTGAATTACCCTCTGAATTGCAAGGGTAGCCTGCGGGGCATAATCATCGCTTACCGCCACCTTTTCAAGATGAGATTCAAAAAATGCCTCAAGCCTTGTAATAAGTCTTTTAGCATCACCTCCGCAGGCATTTATAACCTCATTGCCTGCTTCATTTGCCACCAGCACATAAAGAAGGTGTTCCAGGGATAAAAATTCGTGCTGTCTCTTAGATGCCTCTTTGATTGCTATGTTTAATATTATTTCTATTTCTTTTGTCATCATAATAACATACCCATTTTATGTGTTTTCTTTTTCCATTGTCACAAGCAGGGGAAAACCGTTTTCCCTTGCTATTTCTGTTGTTAGATACATCTTTATCTCAGCTATTTCCTTTGTGTAAATCCCTGCGATACCCATGCCATTATGATGGACATGGAGCATAATATTAATTGCTTCCTCTTCATTTTTGTGAAAAATCTCCTTTAAAACCTTAACAACAAACTCCATAGTTGTATAGTCGTCATTATGCAAAAGCACCCTATAAATAGGCGGCTCTTCGGTTTTAACTTCTGCAACAGTCTCTGTTTCTTCAAAAATCTCAGAATCTACGTTTTTATCTGCCATTTAATACCATGAGAAATTCTTTATTTCCTTTTGCCCCTAATATTGGAGAGGGTATAATCCCAATAATATTTAAAATAGTATTATTGTACACAAATTTCTTCATATCTTCAATAACTTCATCATGAATAAACAAATCCTTAACAATGCCTCCTTTTTTTATTTTTTCCTTTCCTGCCTCAAACTGAGGTTTTATAAGGGCAATAATGATTGTATTTGCATTAACCAAGGCTAACACAGCCGGAATAACAAGTTTTAATGAAATAAAAGAGGTGTCCATTGTGATAACATTAAAATCTTCACTGAAATCCTCTTTTTTTACATATCTTATGTTGACTTTTTCCATGTTAATCACCTGGGGATGGTTTCTTAATTTCCAGTGCAGCTGTCCATAACCCACATCAACCGCATATACCTTTTTTGCGCCTCTTAACAAGAGACAATGAGTAAAACCTCCGGTTGACGCCCCAACATCAAGACAAATCGAATCTTTTACATCTATTGAAAATTCGTTCAGGGCATGTTCAAGTTTTAACCCCCCCCTGCTGACATATAGGCATTTATCATCAATAATATGAATTTTTGCATCATTATGAAATAATGTCCCTGCCTTGGTGACGATTTTTTCATTAACCATGACTTTTCCGGCAAGAATAAGACCCTGAGCCTCATTTCTTGACTCCACCAGGTTATTTAACAGCATAAGCTGATCAAGCCTGAGTTTGTTTTTTTTCTTTTCAGCGCTATTTGTATCTATCATTTTTTTGTAAGTATTGTATATTTTCAAAATATTATAATCAATAATATAAGAGAGGAGTTTAAAAATGAAAGACCCCCGTCAATATACCCTTTTTAGCGGAGGACTAAAAGGCTCTGAAGCAGAGTTTGGCAGAAACGCTGAAATATTTGATATAAGAGAGGTTAATTTCTCATTTAAGGGACATGAAATGGAGAGGGTTAAAGATGTGCGTGTTTTAACCGAGGAAGAGTTAAAATTAGGCGACATCAGCATGGATATTGTTTCCAAAAGACTTGGAAGGACATTTCCCGAGGCGGAAAAAATCAGAAGAGTTATTCAATCTATATTTCATATGGTAAATAACGGACATCAGATCTTTGTATTAGGATGGATTTTGCCTGATGATACCGTTAAAGGCGGAACTGGCTGGGCAGTTGAGCTTGCAAAATTTTTTAACAGACCTCTTAGTGTCTTTGACCAGGACGAAAATAAATGGTATACATGGATTGACAACAAATGGGTTGAAGATTCACCTGTTATAGCGCATCAGACCTTTGCGGGCACTGGCACAAGATATATTACAGAAAAAGGCAAGATGGCCATAAAAGAACTTTTCGAAAGAACATTCAAGAATTTATAGGAAAAAAGTATCTAAATAACATACCTGCTACTAAATAATATGAAAACATTTGAAGTGGTTTTAACAAAATCATTTTTAGTAAAAATTCTAGCAGAAAATGAAATATCAGCAAAAGAATATTCTGAATTTTTTACAAGTGATATTTTTGATATATCAACAAATGAAGACAGAAAAAAATATAACTTTGAAATCAATGATATTGAGTGTAAATTTAATCCATCTTACGAAGTAACAGAGCTTTAACAAGATGAGTAAAGTTAACATTATATGTGGTGACTGTAAAGAAGTATTAAAAAATTTTCAGGAAAACTCCATTGATTTAATTGTGACTTCTCCCCCATATGCTGATCGCAGAATTAAAACATATGGTGGTATAAAACCAGAGGATTATGTCCAATGGTTTATGCCTGTTTCTGATGAATTATTAAGAGTATTAAAGCCTACCGGAACTTTTATCTTAAATATTAAGGAAAAGGCTGAAAATGGAGAAAGACATATATATGTTATTGAATTAATATTGGCTTTAAGAAAACAAGGCTGGTTATGGACAGAAGAATTTATTTGGTCAAAAAAAAATTGCTACCCCGGAAAGTGGCCTAATCGTTTTCGTGATGCATGGGAAAGGTGTATCCAATTTAATAAATCAAAAAAATTTCATATGTATCAGGATGAAGTCATGATTCCAGTAGGCAACTGGGCAGAGGGAAGATTAAAAAATCTAAGCGGAACAGATAAAATTAGAGATAATTCAAAAAATGGAAGTGGTTTTGGAAAAAATATCTCAAACTGGTTAGATAGAAAATGGGTATATCCTTCTAATGTATTGAATTTTGCCACTGTATGTAACAATAAAAATCACAGCGCTGCTTTTCCTGAAGAATTGCCTGAATGGTTTATAAAATTATTCACAAAAGAGAATGATACTGTTTTAGACCCGTTTGTTGGTTCAGGAACTACATTGTTTGTTGCAAAAAGAATGAAAAGAAACTCTATAGGTATTGAAATAATGCCAGAATATATTGAGCTGATTAAAAATAAATTAAAAGATAAATATAAAAAACCAAATCTTTTTGAGCTTGCTATAGAAATAGAAGATGAAATCGTTGAATATAAATGAAATAAATAGATTTGTTGAGACAAAAATAATTGAATTTCACCCAAAACGCTATGAATTTATCAGTGAAAAAATTAATTTAAGGCAAATTCTCAAACAAAAAAATCCGTATTTGTTTAAGGCAAAAAATATTTTGACCGCATAGGATTTAATAAAGGGTTTTTTAGATGCCTTTTTACAATCACAGGAAGAGACAATTTTTGGTAATTTTATGGAAGAACTGGCAATATTTGTTTGTAATAAAGTTTATAAGGCTAAAAAATCCGAATTAATAGGGATTGATCTGGAATTTGAAAAAAATGGGGTAATTTACATAGTGGAAATTAAAGCCGGCTGGAATTGGGGTAATAGTAGTCAGATAAAACAACTAAAAATAAATTTTGAAAATGCTAAAAAATTCTTAAAAACTAATACTAATAAAGAAATAATCGCTATTAATGGCTGTTGTTTTGGTAAAATTAAAAAATCTGAAAAAGATGGATACTTAAAGCTTTGCGGACAGAGATTCTGGGAATTTATTTCCAATAATGAAAATCTCTATTTAGAAATAATAGAGCCTATTGGTCATAAAGCAGAACAAAGAAATCATGACTTTCTTATTGCTTACTCTCAGGTAGTTAATAATTTAACATTTGAATTCACAACAAATTTTTGTGATAATGGTCTGATTAATTGGGAAAAATTAATTGAATTTAATTCCGGCAAAAGGGAAACAAACCTCAAATGATACTTGGACACGGCGGCGAAATATATGATTTGGCAAAAAAATTAAATATTTCTCCCATTGAAATAAAGGATTTTAGCACAAATATCAGCCATTATCCCCTGCCCTCCACATTTTGGGATGATCTTATATCTTCACTGCCAAAAATCAGACTTCTTCCAGAGGTTGACAACAGCGAATTAATACATTCCTTCTCAAAAAAATATAATCTCAGTCCTTTAAATATCCTTGCGGGAAACGGCACAACAGAATTTATTTATCTCATCCCAAGAATATTAGGCTCAAAAAGCATTGTTATATTAAACCCCACCTATTCAGATTACAGAGATGCCGCCAGCGCTGAAGGAATTAACATCATTGAAATTGGAGCTTTTATTGAAAAAGAAGATTACAAATCCTTCTTTGAAAATGATATAAAAAGACTACAAAAAAATGATATTATCTTTTTCTGTAACCCAAATAACCCCACCGGACACTTTATTTCAAGGGATTATTTGTTAAATACTGTTAAAGAAAATCCTGATTTATTATGGGTTATTGATGAATCCTACGCCCCATTTGTGGATAATGACCCGAACTCCTCATTGATATTCTCTGATTTACCTTCAAACCTCATGATATTAAGGTCTTTTTCAAAAATATACGGTCTTCCCGGAATAAGGCTTGGTTTTCTTGTGGCACATAAAAATATAACTGACCATTGCAGGTCATACATGCAGCCCTGGAACATTAATTCCTTTACCCAAACAGCAGGACTTCTTATTATGAAGTATTGCGATTCATTCTTTGATGAATCCGTGCGTTTTTTTTATCATAATGAAAAGGCTTTTTTTCTTGAAGAAATAAGAAAATTTTTGTGTTTTGATGTGATTCCAGGAGACACCCACTATATTCTTTTTAAAACCGACAAAACTGTGGATACAAAATTATTAATTGAAAAACTAAAAGAAAAGGGTATCCTAATCAGATTATGTGATAATTTTAAGGGTCTCGATCAATCTTATCTAAGAATTGGACTTAGAAACAGATCGGATAATATGTTGCTTTTATCCGAACTAAATGCTATATTAAGTATTTCAGAATAATTATTATTTAAAATTTTTTTTAATCTAAAAAACCCCAAAACAAGATTGATGATCTGAAATGATTTCAGCGCTAATTTGTTGTTTTTTTTATTTAAACAACAAAATTCTGAAAATATCTTCATAAAATCATTAAATCCTGTTTAAAGATAAAAAGAGGTTAATTATGGCAAAATGGAATCCGACAAAAATGCTTCTTGATCATGATGTAAAAAGAGAATTAAGTTTCAGGCTTATGGATGTTGAAAATCCAAAGCTGATGAGGGACATTTTTCCCTATACTGAAATTAGCAAGATTACCTTTGACCACCGTTATGAAATGCCTTCACCCTGTGAAGATATGTTCATTACCGACACCACCTTCAGGGACGGTCAGCAGGCAAGACCACCTTTTTCTGTGGAACAAATATCCAAAATTTTTGGTTTCCTTCACAAAATGGGCGGACCAAAAGGAATAATCAGGGCAAGCGAGTTTTTCCTCTATACAGAAAAAGACAGGGAAGCTGTAAGGGCATGTCAGTCAAAGGGATATGAATTTCCAAAGATAACCGGATGGGTCAGGGCAAACAAAAAAGACCTCGCCATTGTGAAAGAAATGAATCTTGATGAAACAGGAATACTCACATCAGTTTCAGACTATCATATTTTCCTTAAATTAAACAAAAGCCGTTCTCAGGCAATGGAAGACTATCTTAATATCGTAAAATCAGCCATTGAAATAGGCGTTAAACCCCGCTGCCACTTTGAAGACATAACCAGGGCGGATATATATGGTTTTTGCGTGCCTTTTGCCATTGAGCTTATGAAATTAAGCGAGGAATCCGGAATAAACATAAAAATTAGATTGTGCGATACAATGGGTTACGGCATAACTTATCCTGGAGCCGCTCTTCCCAGAAGCGTTCCCAAACTTGTAAGGGCTTTTATACAGGATGCCGGCGTTCCTGGAAACCTTCTTGAATGGCACGGACATAATGATTTTCATAAAGTGGTTATAAATGCCACAACAGCATGGCTTTTCGGATGTAATGCCATTAACGGCACTTTGCTTGGCTTTGGCGAAAGAACAGGAAATACCCCAATTGAAGCCCTTCTTATTGAAAGAATCAGCTTAAGAGGAACAACTGACGGCATTGACACAATGGCTATCACTGAAATGGCAAATTATTTTCAGGAAGAGATAGGCTATCATATACCAAGAAATTATCCTCTTGTTGGCGCTGATTTCAATGCCACAAGCGCGGGAATACATGTGGACGGTCTTCTAAAAAATGAAGAAATATATAATGTCTTTGACACAGGCAAAATACTTGGAAGACCGCCTTCAGTAATAATTTCCGATAAATCCGGAACAGCTGGCATAGCGCACTGGGTAAATAAATTCCTTGAGCTAAAGGATGATGAAATACTTGATAAAAGGCACCCAAGCATTGTTAAAATTTATAAAAAAGTCATGGTTGAGTATGATAACGGCAGGGTGACATCAATGTCAACAGGTGAGATGGAGCTTCTTTGCCGCAGATATTTGCCACAGTATTTTACCTCTGAATTTGATGAGCTTAAAGAAAAGGCAAAGTACCACACCTTTGAACTTATTAGCGGACTTCTTGAACAAAATGAAATAAAGTCAATGAATTCTGTAAATATTGAGCCCATACTTAAAAAAGTTATTGAGGATTATCCATATATACAATTTATTTATGTCATCAATATGGAAGGCAAAAAAATCACTGAAAATGTAACCCATATCGAAGATAAAGCAAAATTTTCACAAATCACCCAGAATCAGGATTTTTCAGACAGAAAATGGTTTATTGAACCTGTGGAAGACGGTAAGATACATATAACTGACTTTTACACATCCCGCATAACCAACCAATTGTGCCTCACAGTATCTGGACCAGTCAGGGATACATCAGAAGAAATAGTTGGTGTTCTTGGAATGGATATAAAAATAGAATCCCTTGCGAGGATGGAACACGAAGAAGAAGAATAGAGAAAAAAGCGAATATTTCCCCAAAAAGAACCCCGGATTTTCCATTGCCCTTGTTTTTCCCGACACCTACCAAACAGGAATGGCAAATCTGGGGTTTCAAACTGTTTTTGGCTTACTAAACTCAAATCCTGATATTCTGGTTCACAGGTTTTTTTTAAGCGATGACGGTTCATTTCTATCTGAGGAAAATCATTTTGCTTTAGACAGATATGACATAATACTTTTTTCTGTTTCCTTTGACACAGGATATATAAATCTTGTAACAGCCTTAAATTATTCAAAAATTCCATTATATTCAAATCAGAGGAACAATGATTTTCCTTTGATTTTTGCCGGCGGAATCGCCACATTAATTAATCCCGAACCAATCGCCCCGTTTATGGATGGCATTTTTCCCGGTGACTTTGAGGCATTTTATCCTGATTTTGCAGAAAGCCTGAAATTTCTTACCTCCAGAAATACTCCCAAAAAAGAAAAACTTATCGAAGTTTCAAAAAAAATCACAAATTTATACCTTCCCTGGGCGTATAACCCTGTTTATGATGCCAACGGAAAATTAAATGGCTATGAAAACAGCTATAATCTTAATTTTCCTGTAAAACCTGCCTTTATAAAAGATGTAAAAATCGCCCCATACTCACGGATAATCTCTTCTGATTCAGCCTTTCCTGATATGTTTCTTACAGAAGTTGTAAGGGGGTGTGGCATGGGATGCCGTTTCTGCGCCGCCGGGTTTGTGTACCGCCCCCCCCGCTCATGGTCAATTGACGCAATAAAAAACGCGCTTTCAAAGGCAGAAGAACTTGAAACAAAAAGAATTGGCATCATAGGTCTTGAATATCTGCAAAAAGAAAAGATTCAGGATATTTGCAATGAATTATTAAATAAAAACATGAAACTTTTTTTTTCATCATTAAGGGCAGATAATATCAATGATAATTTTATAAATATCTTAAAAAAATCAGGAAATAATACCGCAACTATTGCGCCAGAGGCAGGAACCGAAGCGCTAAGGGCAAGGATAAATAAAAACTTAACTGAAAAACAAATAATGCATGCTGTCTCACAGATATCTGAGGCAGGCATCCCCAACATTAAACTTTATTTTATGATTGGACTGCCCTTTGAGACTCAGGATGATTTGTCAGGAATTGTTGGTCTTGTAAAGAAAATAAAAGATTGTGTCTTATCGCATGCAAAAAAAAGGGGAAATCTCGGAACAATAAAGGTCAGCGCCGCTCCATTTGTTCCAAAACCCTGGACACCCTTTCAGTTTTTTAATCCGGACAGTGAAAAAGAAATTCAGAAAAAAATGGATTTTTTAAAAAATACACTTAATGCCATCCCTAACGTCTCATTTCAGACAGAATCTATAAAGACCTACATGCTTCAAAATATAATAAGCAGGGGCAGCAGGGATGTGGCAAAACTCCTTGAAAAAACCTCCAAAGACCATTCATTAAAGAAAACAATAAAGGATTTCCTTGAAATTTATAACAAAAATTATGATTTTACTGATTTTTCTTGTTTTGCCCCATGGGAAATCATAAAAAACCCAATAAATACACATTATCTCCACGCTGAATGGAAAAGGGCTGAAAACATGACCCAGACAAAGCCCTGCGATATTGGAAAATGCAGGAGATGCGGGGCATGCAGTGGCTAACCGGTGTAATTTTAAATATGCTACAGGACACCAAAAACCA
>DYOW01000112.1 GCA_020720325.1 Desulfobulbus propionicus | reverse complement strand
TTCAAGGCTTAAAAAGGCTGTTGGGGAGCTAAACCCTGTTAGCATGGAAGACACCCTGCGCTGGATGCTGGAGAATTGAAGAAATTGCCTTATCCTGCATTAGTAAAGTAAAAAAATGTTATTATATTATCTTTCCGGTATTTTATTAACAGCAATACTATACATATTTTATTTTAAGCTTCAGTTTAATTTATTATTTCTACCATTAAGATATAACGGCGACAGCATCTTATATTTATTTGCCGTTAAAACCTTTTTTGAAAATCTCACTCCTTATGTAAATCCCAATTTATCCCTGCCATTTAGCGGTTTGTATTATGATTATCCTTTTATGAGCTTTCTTGATATGACATTATTTTTTTTCATATCTTTTTTTACAAATAATTATATTGTAGCTCTTAATATATATATTGTATTAACTTTTATACTTATTTTTTTAATAACTTTTTATATCTCAAACAATATGGGGCTCAAAAAGGAAACTACATTTTGCGTTGCATTATTATATGCCTTTGTTCCCTACCACTTTGAAAGGGCAATCCATCATACCTTTCTTGCCCTTTATTTTATTATCCCTGTAGCTGTATTTATTATCTTTAAGATTTTGGAGAACAACACAACCTTTTTTTATGATTCTCAAAAAGACAAAAAAGATAATTTTATTGATTTTGTAAAATATTTGTTTTTTATTTTCTTAGTTGGTTCTTCCAATCAGTATTATGTTTTCTTTACTGATTTTTTACTTTTGTTTGCAGGAATTATATCTGTATTTGACAGAAAAAATATAAAAAGTCTTGTCAATGCCTTTATTGTAATTTTTTTAATATCATCAGTCACAATATTATGCCATTTTCCCTCTATATCCTATTCCTATATGCATGGCTCAAATACAGGCTCTACTTTTAGAAAACCTCAGGATACAGAATGGCACGCATTAAAATTAACACAGTTAATTCTACCAGTTAATAACCATAACATAGATGCCCTCAAAAATTTTAAAAATTTTTATAATAACACCGCCCCTCTTGTCTATGAAAATCAGCACACCACACTTGGAATCATTGGCAGCATTGGCTTTCTTATGTCGTTATTCATATTCTTTGTTAAAGACCTAAACTTTTCAACAAAAGATTTTTTTTATAATGTTTCAAGATTAAATCTGATTTGTTTTCTCTTTGGTTCTATAGGCGGTTTTGCAAGCCTTTTTTCATATGTGATATACTCGCAATTCCGTGCTGTTAACAGGATATTTGTCTTTATTGCATTGTTTTCCTTTTTGTTAATATTTAAAGCGCTTGATAATGTCTTTAATAAATTTTCATTAAAGAATTACATAAGAATATTTTTGCTAACATTAATTATGATAGCGGGATTTTATGATATTATTCCAAAAGATTATCATAAACAGATTTATCTTAATAATGAAATAGAAGAATTTAACAATGACAGGGAATTTATTATTAAAATAGAATCCTTATTGCCCGAGAACTCAAAAATTTATCAAATGCCCTATAAAAATATCTATGATGATGTGCCTTTTTATAATGAAGGCTCTTTTGCGCTCATTAAACCATACCTTCACTCAAATAAACTTAAATGGAGTCATGGCGCAATAAAAGGCAGGGATGCAGACCACTGGTTTAATGAATTTTCACAAAAACCTATTAAAGAACAACTTGAAACAATATCTCTGCTTGGATTTTCAGGCATTTATATTGATAAAAAGGCGTATATTGACAATGCCTCATCAATTCAAAATGAAATAGAAAAATTCACAGGAATTAATCCATTATCAAGCGCCAATAAAAATCTTTTATTTTATGATATGAGGGATTATAATAAAAAATTAACAGAAAGCCTTGAAAAATCAGAGTGTGAAAACAAACTTGAAACAATCAACAAATCCATTAATTTTCTTCTTTTATATCAAAAAGGCTTTTATGCAGAGGAAAAAGCAGAAAATAACAGGAAATGGAGGTGGTCAGAAAACGATTCAAGGGCTGTTTTTATAAACAGGACAGAAAAAAATATTACAATAAACCTTGATTTTCAAATTCAGTCTATCAGTCCAAGAAATATATGGTTTAATATAAATAAAAAACATAAGAAACAGATTCTTTCCATGGATAAACAAAGCGATATAATAAAAATGACATTAATAATGCGCCCGGGAGTCAATAAAATTGATTTTCATTCAAATATGCCTTCTATACAGCCTGCAAATGGCGATACAAGATTTTTGTCTTTCTGCATTATTAACCTTAATTATGATATTTTACATGAAAAACCTTAATAATTATGATTCAATCCAGAGACTATTTTAAGATATCCATTGTGTGTCCTGTTTATAACGAAGAAAAGGCAATAGACCATTTTCTTGAAAAAATGACAACATTTCTCACGAAAAATGAGATTAACTATGAAATTATCTTTGTTAATGACGGAAGCATGGATAAAACCCTTGAAATTTTGCTAAACAATCAGAAAAAATACAATAATATTGTTATTGCTGACCTATCAAGAAATTTCGGCAAGGAAGCAGCCCTTACCGCCGGCATTGATATAGCCAGAGGCGATGCGGTTATTCCCATTGACGTTGACCTTCAGGATCCCATTGAACTAATCCCGGATATGATAAAAAAATGGAAGGAAGGATATGAAATCATCCTCTGCAAAAGAATTGACCGGTCATCGGACACAATATTTAAGAGAACAACCGCAGACCTTTTTTACAAATTGTCAAATTTTATATTTGAGGTGAAACTTCCTGAAAATGTGGGCGATTTCAGACTATTAGACAGAAAAGTAGTGGATGCGCTCAAGCTTTTGCCTGAGAGAAAAAGGTTTATGAAGGGGCTTTTTGCATGGCTTGGGTTTAACACATTTGAGCTTGAATATGTGAGGCAGCCAAGAATGCACGGTGAGAGCAAATTTAATTTCTGGAAACTCTGGAATTTTGCATGGGAGGGAATCACATCATTTAGCACCTTTCCCCTTCGTATATGGACATATTTAGGATTTATTCTCTCGTGTTTTTCCATTTATTACGGCATTTACACCTTTATTAAAACCATTATTGAAGGCGTGATTACACCTGGTTATGCGAGCATTATGGTTATGCTAACCTTTATTGGCGGCTTGCTTTTGATGGGTCTTGGCATAATAGGCGAGTATTTAGGCAGAATTTATCAGGAAGTCAAAATGCGACCAATATATCTAATAAGAAATCTATATGAATCTGATAATAATAAGGAATAATTTAATAAAATGATTTTATAAAAACACAGTCTGTAAATTAAGAAAACCACATTAATCACCCTCCCCTTAATCCCCTCCCATCGAGGGAGGGGAGAATTTTTCTCTCCACTTTCAAGTGAGGTGAAACTCCCTCTCCCCTTGTGGGAGAGGGTTGGGATGAGGGGGAATAAATTTATTATGCGTTATAAATAAATATGTAACAATAAAAGCGTAAACAAATATAATGAAACTTCACAGGGACTTTACAAACAAAATCAACTGGATACTTGATAATCTTATTCCGCCTCTTCTGCGGGATAATAAATTTTTCATGTCAATTCTATTTAAACTTTTATATAAAGACAAAACCAAGTATTACCTTGAATTCAAGGAAAAAATGCCCTTTATGAGCCATGAAGAACTTTCTGACTACTACAGGCAGGTTTCTGATCTGGACCATAATCAAAGGGACACAGACCTCAACACCAAATGCATTGAGGCTATAATGAAGCATCTTGCGGGGATTAATATCCTTGATATTGCCTGCGGAAGGGGTTATCTTGCAAAAAAAATTGCGCTTGACCAGTCGAAAAATATCTTTGGAATTGACATTATCCCACCAAATATTAATGAACAGCCAAACTTAAGATTTATTAAGGGAAATATTGAAAATATCCCTTTTGATGATAAATTTTTTGATACTGTGATCTGCGCCCACACCCTTGAACACACCACTGATATTAACAGGGCTTTATCAGAACTAAGAAGAGTCACAAAAAAAAGGCTGATCATTGTCCTTCCAAGACAGAGGGAGCACAAATACACCTTTGACTTTCATATACATTTTTTTCCGTATCCGCACAGTTTATTAAAGGTGTTAAAGCCATCAGGAAGTAACTGGAAATGTGATGAGCTTGACGGTGATTTCTTTTATTATGAGGATTATTGATAATCATAAGTGGCTGTTCACTAATTATTTAGATTAATTTGCCTGAACGAAATTTTTAGAATTTATAGAATTGGCAGATTTTGAACTTTAAATAATAGGCTGTGGCTTTACTTTTGTATATATCAACAATAAGCAAAAATATGCACTTGACATCATATTGATAAAATAGTATAGTAAACTCTGATTAAATAAATTTATTTTATAGAAAACACCATGTCCCTGCGGGACACCCCTCTAAAAGCTGATCTTCGCACACACTTGACACAGCGACTGTGTGTTTTTCCTCGTTCCCAAGCTCCAGCTTGGGAATGCATACTGTCATTTAAGATAAACGGGAAAGAATAAAAGCAATTATAAAACTACAATTATAAATTATCCTTTCTTGTTTGAAGATAGATAGATTATGCTTTTAAGCATAGCGTGGGATGTGTCTGGCAAGATAGATTATCCGTTCCCAAGCTGGAGCTTGGGAACGAGAAAAACCCACTGTGTTATGTGTGGGTAAAGGTCAGCTCTAAAAGAGGGGAATTCCCCTTCTTAGAAGGGGTGGCAGGCGAAGCCTGACAGGGTAGTCATATTTAATCAGAGATTACTATAGTTATTTATGTGGATTATCGACAGAACTCAGGAAATTATCGACTGAATTAATGAGCTTGATGATGATGCTAAAGAATCCATTCTACAACATTTAATTATACTTAGAAATATTGGGCCTTCTTTGGGCAGACCTTATGTTGATACCATTAATAAAAGCAAACATAAGAATATGAAAGAATTAAGGGTTCAGAATAAACAAAAATTTTTCAGAATATTTTTTGCTTTTGATCCTGAAAGAAAAGCGATTCTTTTGATAGGATCAGATAAAAGAGGCAATAAAAAATTTTATAAGGAAATAATACCAATAGCAGATAAATTATACGATCTGCATCTAAAGGAGTTGGAGGTTCAAAATGAAAGAAAAAAATAGAAAAAAAGACTTTATTGATGAACTTTCTCAAATGCTACCAAAAGAAAGGGTAGAAAGAGCTCAGGTAAATGCTAATAAGGAAATTTTTAGCATAAAATTGTCAGAATTAAGAAAGCAAATGGGAATTAAACAAGAGGAAATAAAATCATTTTCTCAATCCGGCATTTCAAGATTAGAGTCGAGAAAAGATATGAAAATTTCAACTTTAATCGAATATTTAGAAAATATAGGAATGGGACTGGAAATTAAAGTTTATCCTAAAGCAACACACAATAAAAATGAAGAAGTAACTTTATTGAAAGCTTAGTCTCAATCCTAAAATCTAAACTCCCTCTATTTTTTTGATAGAGGGAGTTTATTTGACTATTTTATCATATTCCAGTTAGTTAGGTCAGTCGTATAATAAATCTTTCCGTCTGTTCCAATGCCTGCCACATCCGCCTTTC
>DYOW01000199.1 GCA_020720325.1 Desulfobulbus propionicus | reverse complement strand
TTCTTATCTGCTTACATAATTCAAAGCCATTGATATCAGGAAGACCTATATCAAGCACAATGAGGTTAACAGAATTTTCATCAAGATAAGAAAGGGATGGAAGACCTTCAAAAAAGGCATGACAAATATATCCCTCTTTTTCAAGGACATACTGGATATTATCCACGATTGACCTTTCATCATCAATTATGAGTATGCAAGGTTTCATTATCTCTGTTGTTGTCCTTTGAAATATCTGCTTATTTTAACATATCCTTTAACACTATACTGCATTACAATAAAAAAAATGATCATGAGAGAGCATATAAAAAATACGCCAATTGCATGGATTATAAAGAAAAAATCAATGTGTCCAATGCCATGATTAATTACAGGCGCGACAAGGGTCACAAGAATATAAAACAAAAACGGAATTATAATTTTAAATGACAGATTATTATCCTTAAAAATGTTTAAGTTTAATTTAAGATTCTTATCTCTTAAATACATGGTTAAATAGTTCATAATCTGATAAGAAATTACCAGAAAAAAGAAATAAATAAAAATTCCCTCAAACTGATGAAATAATTCAGGCGTTATCCAATTTTCATACAGCCCTTTGTTGTCAAAAAAATATATTGACATGATAATGCGGATAGTATTAGTAAAAATTGTAAACAAAAATGCAGAAACAGCGCAAAACACAAACCAGAAAAGCTTTTTCTTTAAATTTTTATAATTATGGATTAGCCCATACATAAAACAGGCAAAGCATATTATCAAAAAATTTACCCCTGCGCAGGATGCCGCGATGATAAGTTTATGTTCATGATTCACAATGCCAAAATCAGGGTCATTTTTGAAGTTTACCCCTGTTAATAATGTCACAAGCCATGAAGTTGGAAAAAGTATCCAGTTAAGCTGCTGGGCAGTGGCAATGCTGTAATGATATTTTAATAAATATAGAAGAATAAAGCCAGCGATATAAAAATACAGGTTTTTTTGAACTATTTCAGCAAAATTTGTGATTTTATTTTTTATTGGCGCTAATGAAAATTTCATTTTTATCTCCTGAAAAATATTAAGATGTTTTTTAATTAATTTTCCCCTCACCCT
>DYOW01000023.1 GCA_020720325.1 Desulfobulbus propionicus | reverse complement strand
TTATAGTTTGAAGTCAATTTCCATAATTTACCCCACTATATTTCATATAGAGCCTACTTTTTTCTTGTCCTTGGATCAAAAATGTCTCTTAATCCCTCGCCAAGTAAGTTAAATCCAAGAACTGTGATAAGTATTGCAATACCGGGGTAAAAAGAAAGCCACCATGCAATTTCTATGTTGTCCTTTCCTTCTGTAAGCATATTTCCCCATGATGGAGTGGGAGGCTGAACTCCGATTCCCAGAAAACTAAGGGCGCTTTCAGTAAGAATTGCAGAGCCTATTCCAAGAGTTGCTGTCACAATCACAGGTGAAAGCGAATTTGGAAGTATATGAGAAAAGATAATCCGCTTATCCGAGGCTCCGGCAATCCTTGACGCAAGTACAAAATCACGGGTTTTAAGGGTGAGAAATTCCGCCCTTACAAGCCTTGCGACTCCCATCCAGCTTGTTAGACCAATTATCGCCATGATATTGTATATGTTTGGCTCAAGAAAGGCAATAACAGCCATAATCAAAAATATAGTGGGAAAACAAAGCATTATATCAACAAGCCTCATGATTATAGCATCAGTTAATTTGCCGTAAAAACCGGAAATGCTTCCGAGAATAATCCCTATAATAGTTGAGATTCCCACCGCGACAAAACCTACCAAAAGGGAAATCCTTGCGCCGAAAATTAATCTTGAAAAGCAGTCCCTTCCCAGGGCGTCTGTACCCATAAAGTGTTCAAATGAAGGCGGCAGGAGGATATTTGCGGTGTTTATTTCTTCAGGGTTATAGGGGGAAATAAAAGGAGCAAAAAGAGCGATAAATATTACGGCTAATGTTATAAAAAAACCCCATCTGCTCAGATTGCTTTTTAATAATTTTGCAATAAGCCTGGTTTGAAAAAAAATCTTTTTATTATCTCTTATATTATAATTTTTCAGTTGTTTTTTGTTCATTTAACTTAGCGCTTAACACTTTTAAGTTTAAATTTCTTTTTAATTTTTATAACCCTTTCTTATTCTTGGGTCTGCAAGGGCATAGCCAATATCTGCAAGAAGATTTCCTATTAGCGTCAGTATTGCGACAATCACAAGATTTCCCATAAGAACGGGATAATCCCTTGCAAGAACCGACATCCACATAAGCTGGCCAATGCCTGGTATTGCAAAGATTGATTCAAATATAACGCTGCCGCCAATAAGACCAGGTATGGAAAGACCAAGTATTGTGATTAAGGGCAACAAGGCATTTCTAAGGGCATGTTTAAAGATAACTTTATTTTCAGGAAGGCCCTTTGCCCTTGCGGTCATGACATAATCCTGGTTTAGGACATCAAGCATGGATGAGCGCATATACCTTGAAATACCGGCAAGTCCTCCGATCACAGAAACGCTTATAGGAATTATGAGGTGTCTTGTCCAGTCAAGGATTTTTTCAAATATATTCATGTTTTGATAGCCCATAAGGCTGTGCAGTCCTGATATTGGCAGCCATTTAAGATATACTCCGAAAATAAGCATTAATATAAGGGCAACCCAGAAAGTTGGGGCTGCATAAAAAAAGAAAACACTAAAAGTTACGCCTTTATCAAAGGGACCATCTTTATTAACTGCAGAATAAATGCCTAATGGCGCTGATATTAAAATAATCAGAAGAAGGGAAATAATGTTTAAGAGAAGGGTAATAGGGAGGGTTTCCTTAATTTTATCCCACACAGGTCTTTTATCCGATGAAAAGGACTTGCCAAGGTCAAGGGTTATAAGACCCTTCATCCATTTCAGATATTGAATATGAATGGGGTTATCCAGCCCGTATTGCTCCCTTAGTTTTTGCCTTACTTCAGGGGTCATTTTGGGATTAAAATCCGCTTCAAGTCCGGTGGGTTCACCTGGCGCAAGGTGCATTACAAAAAAAGATATAAGTGTGATGCCCAAAAAAGTGGGAATAAGTTGCAGGAGTTTATTAAAGATAAAGTTCATAATCAGGGCGCTATGTATTTCTGTTCATTTTTGGGAACATACCATTTTTCAAAGTTATGTGTGATTCCTGAGGGGGCTGGTTCAATACCCTTAAATCTTTTGTGGATGATGGGGAGAGCCATTGGAAAATAAAGGAATGTGTATGGCTGGTCATCGAGTAAAATTTCCTGAATCTTAAAGTATATTTGTTTTCTTTTTTCAATATCAAAGGTTTTTCTGCCTTCTTCCAAAAGTTTGTCAATCTCAGTGTTTTTGTAACCTATAAAATTAAGACCAACGCCGTCAGCCCTTGATGAGTGCCATATATCATATATATCAGGTTCTATGCCCATTGTCCAGCCGAGGATTATTGCCTCAAACCTTCGTTTGTTAATAAAATCTTTTATAAAGGCAGCCCATTCCACGGTTCTTATTTTTGCCTCAATTCCTATTTGCTTAAGTCTGTGCTGGATAATCTGAGCTGTTTTAAGTCTCAGGTCATTTCCCTGATTGGTAAGAATGGTAAATGAAAATTTAATATTGTTTTTATCAAGTATGCCGTCTTTATTTGTGTCTGCCCAGCCGGCCTCTTTAAGAAGCGCTTTTGCTTTTTCAAGGTCATAGACTGATTTTGGTAGATTTCTATTATAAAAAGGAGAGTCAGGTTTATAAGGTCCATGCGCAGGTATTCCGTATCCAAGAAGAACTCCGTTTACTATTTCTTCTTTATTTATGGCGTAATTTAGGGCCTGTCTGACTTTTTTATCGTTAAAAAACGGTGATTTAAGATTATAGCCCATATATGTATAGGAAAAGGCAAGGTATTGATATTTATTAAAATTATCATTAAAAAATTTATTCTTTGTCTGACGGCTGTATTGAAGGGGTGAAAGCCCCATCCAGTCAAGGTTTCCAGTCTTTAATTCAAGAAACATGGTCGCTGAGTCGGGAATAATGCGCATAATGTAATTGTCAAGATAGGGTCTTTCGTCAAAATAGGCTGGATTTGCCTCAAGAACAATCTTTTCCTGGGTTTTCCATTCTTTAAATTTGTATGGACCAAGAGAAATTGGTTTTCTTGCAAGAGGTGAGGCGGTTATGTCTTTCCCTTCAAGAAGATGTTTGGGAAGAACAACTATATTCCCCCATGAACCAAGCGCAGGTGCGAAGGGTTCTTTATAATTTACAACAACGGTATATTTGTCAGGGGCTGATATGTCTTTGACCATCATAAAATCACCAGCATAAGCCGTGGGAATTTTTGGGTCTGTTATAGTCTTAAAACCAAATATAACATCTTCTGCTGTAAATTCTTTTCCGTCTTCCCATAAAACCCCTTTTTTGAGATGAAATGTGATTGTAAGCCCATCAGGGGAAATTTCCCATGATTTTGCAAGGTCACCCACAAGATTAAGATTTTTATCGTATTTTACAAGTCCATTAATGAGAAGTCCTGAAATTTCATGGGAGGTGGCGTCTGAGCTTAACATTGGCATAAGGTTTGAGGCATCGCCAATAGAGCCCAATATTATGGTGTCGCCATAATTTTTATTATTTTCCGCAAAGACAGATATATCTATTATATCTATAAAAAAAACAGATAAAATGGCAATGATTAAAAAAAATATCCGATAATTTTTAAAGCGCATGGATTTTTTCACGTCTTTTTCTCAGATTAATGACACATTCATAGGGTATTGCAAGACTTCCCTTTCCTTTTCCAAGTTTTATTGTGGGTTTTGCCTTACCATGATAATCGCTTCCGCCTGTTGACACAAGATATAATTTTTTACATATTTCAAGAAGTTCTCTGGTAAACTGCGTGTCATGTTCGGGATAGTAGCATTCAATGCCGTCAATACCTGCTTCTTTAAGGTCTGATATGGCTTTTATTAAGTCCGCTGGCAGCGCTATATTTAATGTTATGGGGTGAGCAAGCACAGCAACTCCGCCGGCGTTATGGATTATTTTTATTGCCTCTGCCGGTGTGAGTATGGCTTTGGGTTCGTAGGCAGGAGCTCCTTTTTTAAGATACAGGTCAAATGCCATCTGAAGAGATTTGACATAGCCATATTCAAGCATTACTCTTGCAAAATGGGGTCTTCCTATTTCACCGCCTCCGGAAATGATTTCAAGGTCATGAAATTTTATGGGCATGCCAAGAGCAGAAAGTTTATCAAGGATTTTTTTATTTCTGTTTGCCCTTGCATTATGCACAAGGCTGATGGCGCTAAGAAACTCCTCATTTTCGGAGTTATAAAGGTATCCAAGCATATGCATATTGCCTGAGTCAGAAATAACACTTAATTCAATGCCGTTAATAAAATCTATTCCATATTTCTCGCTTTCATGGTAAGCTTCATCAATACCGGCTATTGTATCGTGATCTGTTAAGGCAATAGCAGCTAATCGGGAGCTGCGGGCAATTTCAATTAATTTTGCCGGTGTATCAGTACCATCAGAATTTGTCGAATGACAGTGAAGATCGCACAATTTGGTCATTTTGGTAGCCTTGAAAATAAATATTTATTGGAATTTTAACAAATTTCTATAAAAAAACAAGAAAAGAATGTTAAATACCTTTCTAATATGTTATTCTAATTCTTTACTTTCTTTGACATTTTTATAAAAAGATATTATAAAACTATAATTTACTTTAAATGCTGAATCGCTATTCAGAAAAATTATAATTTGATTTTAATAAAAAAACAGGAGGAACCAGTATTTATGGCAGATGTCAAAAAGCACGATACTCCAATGTGCGATGAACTGAAAACAGGCAATTGGCCCAGTTTTGTTGATGACCTTGAACAAAGGGGTCTTGCAGGCAAACAGGAGTGTCTTGATCTTCTCGGTCAGCTTGAGCTTTCTTACAAGCACAAAGAAACCCACTGGAAGCATGGTGGTATTGTAGGAGTTTTTGGTTATGGCGGCGGCGTTATAGGACGTTATTCAGATGTTCCGGACAAGTATCCATCAATCGCTCATTTCCATACAGTTCGTTTAAATCAGACTTCAAGCAAGTTTTATTCTTCAGCATATCTCAGAAAGCTATGTGAAATATGGGATTACAGAGGAAGCGGTATGACAAATTTCCATGGTTCAACAGGAGATATTATTCTTCTTGGAACAAAAAGCAATCAGCTTGAGCCTATTTTTTATGATGTGACCCATCAGCTTGGAACAGACCTTGGCGGTTCAGGATCAAATCTCAGAACCCCTGCAGGTTGCATAGGAAAATCCCGCTGTGAATATGCGTGTATTGATTCTGAAGCAATTTGTTATGATCTTACCCAGACATTTCAGGATGAATTACACAGACCAGCATTCCCGTATAAATTTAAATTTAAGGTTTCAGGATGTCCAAACGACTGTGTCGCGGCTATAGCGCGTTCTGACTGCTCCATTATCGGTACATGGAAAGATGATATAAGAATTGACCAGTCAGCTGTTCAGGCATATGTTAACGGTGAGCTTAAACCTAATGCAGGCGCTCATTCAGACAGAGACTGGGGTAAATTTGATATTCAAAAAGAAGTTATTGACCTTTGCCCTACAAAATGTATGTGGATGGAAGGAAAAGACCTTAAGATTGACAATCGTGAATGCACACGTTGTATGCATTGTATCAATATTATGCCTGTTGCTCTTCGTCCAGGTGTTAATACTGGCGCAACAATTCTTCTTGGCGCCAAGGCTCCTATTCTTGATGGCGCACAGCTCTCATCCCTTGCTATTCCTTTCATCAGAATGGAACCCCCATATGATGAATTCAAAGATTTTGTTGGAAAAATATGGGATTGGTGGATGGAAGAAGGTAAAAACCGTGAGCGTTTTGGAGAATTAATGCAGAGACAAAGCCTCCAGAAGCTTATTAAGATGGCTGAGCTTACCCCAATTCCACAAATGATTAAAGAGCCAAGGTCTAACCCATATGTTTTCTGGAGCGCCGAAGAAGTTGAAGGCGGCTGGGAAAGAGATGTTAAAGCATTCCGTTCAAGACATGCTGCTTAATGGAAAGGAGATAAATAAATATGAATGAATATTTTGAACAACAAAAAGAACTTTACGGAGATAATTATGGATTTAATATCTCTGAGATAATAAATAAACCATATGATAAGGACTTGCCTTCCAAGCTTTATGATCCCAAAAAACCAATGCAAAATCGTATGACAGACATTGGTCCTCCCCATTTTTTTCAGTTTCTTCCACCTGTTATTCAGAGAAATCATGGAAAATGGAAACATCATGAGATTGTGCAGCCTGGTGTTATCAAATACGTAAGTGAAACCGGTGAAACATGTTTTGCCGTTCGCTGTGGTTCCGCAAGACTGATTACCACTGATCTTATCCGTGAAATTGCAGAAATTGCTGATAAGTTTTGTGACGGATCTGTTCGCTGGACAACCCGTAACAACATCGAATTTCATGTTGAAACAGAAGGGCAGTTAAGGGCGCTCCTTGATGATCTTAACGGACGTAAATTTCCAGGTGGATCAAGCAAGTTTCCTGTTGGCGGAACAGGCGCAAGCGTCACCAACATTGTTCATACACAGGGTTGGGTTCATTGCCATACACCTGCTATTGATGCATCTGGTGTTGTTAAGGCAGTTATGGATGACCTTTATGAGTATTTCGACAGCCACAAACTTCCGGCTCAGGTAAGAATAGCTCTTGCATGTTGTCTTAATATGTGCGGCGCTGTTCACTGCTCTGATATAGCTATCCTTGGCGTTCACAGAAAGCCACCACTTGTTGAAGATGACCGTATCACAGGCGTTTGTGAATTGCCACTTGCTGTCGCAGCTTGTCCAACAGGCGCGATCAGACCTATTTCAATTGATACAGAATCTGGTGGCAAGAAGAAAACAGTAAGGGTTAACGAAGAAAAATGTATGTTCTGCGGAAACTGTTACACAATGTGTCCAGCTATGCCTCTTGCAGACGGTGAAGGCGATGGTGTCGCCATACTTGTTGGCGGTAAGATTTCTAACAGAATAAGCGCGCCAAAGTTTTCAAAGCTTGTTATTCCTTTTATTCCAAACGAACCACCACGTTGGGATTCAACAGTAAAGATAGTGAGAAATATTGTTGAGGTATATTCTTCAAGCGCAAATAAGTATGAAAGACTTGGTGAATGGGCAGAAAGAATCGGCTGGGAAAGATTTTTTGAAAAATGTGAGATTCCATTTACAGAAAAATCTATTGACGATTACAGACTGGCTTACGACACATACCATACAACAACACAGTTTAAGTGGAGTATTCATACCGATAATCTTTAATCCACATTAAGGAGGGATTATAATGGCTGTTGACAAAGAAGAACTTAAGGCTAAAATACTTGAATTTGCTACCAAAAAAGCAAAATTTAAGTCAAAAATGTACATTAAAGACCTTTATGCCGCTGAACCAAATGCTTCTCCAAGAGAAATAAAAAATGCCGCAAATGATCTTGTTAAGGAAGAAAAACTTGAATTTTTTTCTTCTGGCAGCACTACTATGTATGGTGTTCCAGGATTTGGAAAAGGTATTGAAGAGGCATTTGAAGACGATAAAAGCGAATAATTAATATATAATCAATTAAATATCTCAAAAACCCCTCTATATTAAATAGAGGGGTTTTTTTTATGGAAAAAAAACACTTGCATTTTTGGAGTTAAATGGTTTAAATAATAACTTAAAATTTATAAGCTTATAAACAAAAAAAACATTTAATTAAGGGGAAAAAAAATGAGTTTGGGAAAAAACAAAAAATTTACAGGCATCGTGATTCTTTCAGGGATCATTGCATTTTCAGGTTTGACAGGCTGTGCAAAAAAGTCAGAACCTGTTGTTGAACAAAAACCAGTATCAACTGAAAGACCAGTTATGACTCCTAAAGAGGATGGCGGTATTCGTATGCCCCAGCAGATTTCTGAAGGCAGAACAAGCGCCCCGATGTATCCTATTTACTTTGATTTTGACAAGTATAGCATCAAACAGGATATGATGGGAAGAATTGAGACAAATGCCAGATTTTTAAAAGAAAACCCAATGATTAAGGTTGAAATTCAGGGTAATTGCGATGAAAGAGGCACAAATGAATATAACCTTGCCCTTGGTGAGAAAAGAGCAAAAGCTGCAAGAGATTTTCTTGTAAATCTTGGTGTATCCGCTAACAGGATTGAAATTGTAAGCCTTGGAGAGGAAAGCCCTCTTGAGCCTGGTTCTAACGAAGCAGCATGGACAAAAAACCGTAGAGACGATTTTGTTATTGTTGGAAAATAGTAAAAATTAAATAATCTAAATGAATGTTTTGCCGCACTTTATACTGTGCGGTGAAACAAAATATGGTGAGAAAAAAATGTTATTCAAAAAGATAATTGTTTTATCCGCAATTTTTGTCATTCTAAATCTTTTAATTTTAGATGATAGCTTGGTTTTTGCAGACCAGAAAATTGCTGTTCTTAACATGCAAAAGGTAGTTAAGCAATCTGAAAAGGGAAAGAGCGCAACCGCAGAGCTTGAAAAGAAATTTGAAAGTTTAAAAAGAGAATTACAGGCTGAACAGGACAGAATAAAGGCATTTAAAGATGATATTGAGAAAAAAGCTTCTCTTTTAAGCGATGAAGCAAAAGCTCAAAAAGAAATAGAATATAGAAAAATGTTAAGAGATTTCAAAGATTCAAGTGAAAATGCTCAGTTTCAGATGAAACAGGCAGAAGCACGTGTTATGGAGCCTCTTTTGAAATCATTGGAAAAAATTGTAAATAGAATTGCTGAGTCCGGAGCTTACACTATGATCCTTGAAAGCAATATGCCCGGAATTTACTATTTCTCACCAACTATTGATATCACACCCGATATAATAAAGGTGTATGATCAGGAAGCAGGCTCACCTGTATCCAAGCCATCTTCAAAGAAGTAATAAAAAGAAACAATATGATTAATTTATACGACAATGCCTTTCTTGAACCAATACTCCTGAATGATCTGAACGAAAAATGGAAGAGATGCGCCAGGAGAATAATAATTTCCACTACTCTTTCTAAAAGCGGACATCCTGGTGGTTCTTTATCTTCACTTCACACGTTGATCTCCCTTTATGCGGTTATGAAACATGACCCTGAAGATCTCATGTTTGCCGAAAGGGACAGATTAATCTTAAGCATAGGTCATATTTCCCCTGCAGTCTACAGTGTGCTCGCTGAATACGGCTATTTTGATGAGGAAGATTTTTTCCTTGGTTTTAGAAGGGCAGGACATGTTTTCAGCGGACATGTTGAAATGGATGTTCCAGGCGTTGAATGGAATACCGGAAATCTGGGTCAGGGTCTTTCTGTAGGCTCAGGAGTTGCTTTATCGCTCAGGTTAAAAGGTATTGCTTCCAAGGTGTTTGTCCATATGGGTGACGGCGAGCAGCAAAAAGGGCAGATTGCTGAGGCAAGGAGATTTGCAGCTAAATATAAATTGTCAAATCTTGTGGGTATAATTGACAGAAATTTCCTTCAGATAGGAGGAAATACCGAGGAAGTTATGCCTACAAATATAAGGGAAGAATATCTTGCAGCAGGATGGAATGTGAGATATGTGCCATTTGGTCATGATTTTAGCCAGATTTTATCGGCATTTAAGGATATTTTTATAGAATATGAGCCATCTGAACGTCCAACTGTCCTTGTTATGAGGACGGTTATGGGACATGGCGTAAGCATCATGGAGAATAAGGCAAAATATCACGGCTCAGTTCTTTCTGTTGATGATGCCAAAGCAACATTAAAAGAACTTGGTTTTGCTCCAGAAGAACTTGATTATTGGATTGAACGGAGAAACAGAGAGGATTTAGCCCCCAAAAAATATATTCATATAGATTCATTGTATCCTGAAATACTTACTGGCTCACCACGTTTATACACAATCGATAAAAAAACAGATTGCAGGTCTGCTTACGGTGAGGCATTAAAAGACCTTGCTGTTGCAAATAATATTGAAAACTTACCTAAAATTACCGGTTTTAGCTGCGATCTTGAGACATCTGTGAAAATGCAGGGTTTCAGGTTTATATGTCCTTATTGTTTTTTTGAAGCAGGAATACAGGAACATCATGCCGCAACAGCAGCAGGCGCAATGAGCAGAGAAGGTCTTGTAACTTTTTTTAGCACTTTTGGTGTTTTTGCAGTGAATGAAACTGCAAACCAGCACAGGCTAAATGACCAGAATAAGGCAAATTTAAAGATAGTCAGCACACATTTGGGTCTTGATGTGGGAGAAGATGGTCCCACTCATCAGGCAATCGATTATATAGGAATAATGCAAAATATTCCAGGTTTTTCAATTATTATGCCTGCTGATGCCAATCAGACCGACAGAGTAATAAGATATATTGCCTCTAAAAAAGGTAATTTTTTTGTAGGAATGGGCAGATCCCTTCTTCCGACTATTACAAAAGAAGACGGTGTCACACCTTTCTATGACCTTGAATATGTTTTTGAACCAGGTAAACTTGATTTTTTAAGAACCGGCGATACTGCAACAATAATAAGTTACGGAACAATTTTAACAAATGTAATGGAAGCATATAAGCTTCTTTTAATTGAAGGAATTAAGGTTACGGTTGTAAATGCAGCTTCCATTAGTCCAATTGACAGAAAAACAATTATAAATATAGCAAAAAATCAACCCCTTCTAACAGTGGAAGATCATTTTACTCACACAGGCCTTGGCGCAATCATAAAATCTATTATGGCCGAGGAAATGATTTCACAGAAAATTAAATCCCTTGGGGTAACCAAATACGGCGGTTCTGGAAAACCTCAGGATTTATATGCTTTGCAGGGACTTGATCCAAAATCAATAGCCACTGAACTTAAAAGACTTATAACCAAGTAGGCATTAGATAGTAATAATAATTATACCAGGATTTATAATCTTTAAGATTTTTTTAAAATTAAAGACACACCATTCATTTTTTTGTTGATTAACCCGCAATAAAGATTTAACTTTTATAAAAAGGAATCTTTTTTGCTTACATTATTATTACTATGCTTCAATTTCTTCCTGACTTATCAGCGCTTTTTGGTTTAAAATCCGGGCAAGTTCCCCAAAAGGACAAGATTGCCTCAGAAGGATTATTTAAGCTGGGCAGTGAGGTTGACGGGATTGTCCTTGGAAAAAATGAAGGACTTGAGCTTATTTCAGTAGGCGACAAGATAATAAAGGCAAGAAGTGAAAATCAGTTGCCTGATGGTTCCTTTGTTAAATTCAGGGTTATTGACACCACTCCTCCTATAAAAATCAAGCTGTTGTCTGTTCTTGCAGGCAGAGAAAGAAACGAAAACCTCACCCCAAATCTGAAAGCCCTGATGGAAGTAAAGTCTGATGTCTGGCAGTTGAATAAGAATTTATCTCCTATAATTAATTTAGCAACTCCTGATATACAAAATGTTTCCCAGAGTGAGCTTAAAATTGTTGACACATTAAACCTTTTAAAGGCTCTATCTGTCCCGGAAGGCAAGGCTAATTCAGATATTTTTAAGGCGCTTCAAAGTCTTTTTAATTCCACTGCAAACAAAGAGATCCCTGTAAAAAATTTATTGCAAAATGCCATTAATTCCTTACACGAGCAATTTAAAAATAATATTTCCTTAAATTCTGATTTTAATAATCAAAAGTTTGACACATTAAAAACCATGATAAATAACTTATTAAGTGAAAGCGAGCAGGTTTTTAATCAAAAAAATTTTACCTATAACAAGCTTGATGTTGTAAGAAATTTTTATCATATTGAGAATATTATTACGGATATTAAAAATCAGGTTGAATTATATCAAAATTCCAATAAGTTGCCAGACATCAACAAAACGCTGGTTACAGATAATGCAATTTTTCAGGATGCGGATGCTGATATATTAAAAAATAGTGGAGTTATTTTGTCAGATAAAAATATATCTGCGCAAAAACCTGAAATTTTAATTAATTTAAATAAAAATCAGGTTGATGTATCTAAACCTAATGAACAAAATAATTTATTAACTCAGGGAGACAAATTTAAAGCAGTGTCACCCCAGGATCATGGCGCTAATATTCAACAGACAAAAGAAAATCCTGTTAAAATATTAAATCCTCAGATAGATATTGCGGCAGATAAAAATGTGATCCCTGACAAAAATATGGTAAATCCACAAAAAAATCAGAGTGTCTCAGATAATGCATTAAATTTTTCAGAATCAAACAAAATTATCACAACCGCAGAAAAAACAGGCGCTGCGCCGGCTTCAACCAGCAAAATAACTGAAATTCCCCTGCAGGCAGAAGCAAATAAATTAAATCTCCAAAATCCTGATATAAAATCCCAAAATAAGAATATTTCAAAAACAGATAGTCCATTATCACAGGATAAACAAATATCAAATGTAAAAAATTTGGCGCCAGATGGAAATCAAAATATTGATGCAACCAAAATAGTTCCCAATGAAGCTGAAGAATTATTAAACCTGAAACAACAGCCAAATGAAAATGTCATTCCATCAGATAAGTCCCAGCCACAAAAAACTGACATACCAGTTAATAAAGAGCTTCTCCCTCAGGCAAAATTAATTGTTCAGGATGAAGGCTTGGTTAATCCCAAGCCTAATAATGAAGCAGGCGCAATGAATCAGGCGGCTGATAAAAATGTCCTTCAAACACAAGGAAAAACTGATGTAAATCAAAATGCCATGCTTAATCAGTCTCAACATACAACCCCTGATAAAACAGAGGCTGTTCAAAAAAATATTGATAAAAATATAAATACTCTTCAGGAGCAGGGCGTTAAACCCAAAGGTGAAGAAATTCTTGCAGGCTCTACCAAAACTTCTGCTTTTAGTGAAAAGGCATTTTATGATATAGTTGATGGTTTTAAAGCCCTTATAAAACATGCGGATTCTCTTGGCGCTTATCAGAATCAGATTCGTCAGGAATTTGACATCCCCTTGTATTCGTTTCCTTTTTGGTTTAAAGATGGCGGAAACGGCACTATTACGTGGTGGCAAGACAGTGAAAAAGGCAATAAAAAGGGAGCGGATAAATCTCAGTATAATTTGTTTTTCGACCTGAATCTTGAGGAATTAGGGCAAATCAAGATTTATGTGCAGAAAAAAAATGAAAATATAGATGTTTCCCTGGCAGCTAACAAGGACAGCATATCTTTTTTAAGAAGAAATTTAAATACGCTCAGGGAAAGACTTAATTCTTCAGGCGTTTCAATTAATAATATAAATACGTTTTCCATATTTGATGAAGCTCCTCCAGACTTAAAAGGAACTCCCTTTGAACCTCTTAATAAAAAGGGTTACCTCTCCCTTGTCACATAAAATTTAATGGCAGAAGAACCCAAAAAGGCTGTTGCCTTAAAATATAACAAGGAAGCAGGCGATAGTGTCCCAAAGGTTGTTGCAAAAGGAAAAGGTGAGGTGGCGCAAAAAATACTTGAGCTTGCCGAACAGGCAGGAGTTCCTATCCGTCAGGATTCCGACCTTGTGGAAATTTTGTCAAAACTTGAAATAAATACGGAAATTCCTCCTGATACCTATGTAATTGTGGCTGAAATACTTGCATGGGTCTATAAACTCAAAAATAAATCCTGATTTTAAAATGTTTTTCTTATCTGCTTATAGGAGGGCGATTCATGAATCGTCCCTACAAGATGCCTTTTCATGCATTCGACTTGTCTAAGCCAGATTTATTTTTTTCCATCTTATTGATTTTTCTTATTAGAAGATTTCATATTTTCACTTTATTCATCCCTTGTTGTTATAATCGTAATTTTTTTCAATATAAATCAGGCATGTAAATTGCTTAAATAATGTCAACGAGGTAATTATATGAAACTCATAGGTTTGCACCCACATAACAGATTAGGACATATTGAGGCAGTGGAAGGGGCAAATATGCTCGAAAAACAGCTCCAAAATGTCTCAAATAATGTGGCTAATATTAAAACACCTGGATTTAAGAAAGAAAGAATGACCTTTGAGGAATATCTTTTGCCTCAGATGGTTAATAACAGACGAGCTGCAAAAGGAGAGGTTACAAAAACTGATTTTACCCAGGGTTTTGCACAGTTAACTGAAAATCCTCTTGATTTTATGATTGAAGGAGATGGTTTCTTTGTTGTCCAGGGAAATGATAAGTTAATGTACACCAGGTCAGGAAATTTTACACTAAACGGTGAAGGTCAGCTTGTGACAAATGAAGGACTTCCTGTGCTGGGAGATGGTCAGCCAATTGTCATAAATGATACAACTGGCACGGGTGTATGGCTTAGTGAAGATAATATTTTGTATTCAGGCGGACAGGAATTAGGCAAGCTTGATGTTGTTGTATTTGACAATAATCAGGGATTAGAGAGGCTTGGTGGGAATATGTATGCCCAGACAAATGCCTCAGGTGACCCTGTTGTAAGTGGGTCAAAGATAAAACAGGGATATATTGAAGGCTCAAATGTCAATCCTGTTGAGTCAATGGTTTCTTTGATAGACCTTTACAGGCAATATGAAGCGCAGCAGAAGACACTGCAGACAGTGGATGGTCTTGATAACAGATCAGCCAATGATGTTGGAAAAGTAACATAAATATATTTTGTAAAAAATTTTGACATGTTTTAGAAAAGGAGAAATTATATGATTAGAGCTTTATGGTCTGCAGCATCAGGGATGAACAGCATGCAGCTTAATCTTGACGTTATTTCTAATAACCTTGCAAACGTAAATACAGTTGGTTTTAAGAAAAGCAGGGCAGATTTTGAGGATTTATTATACCAGACCACAAGGGCTGCCGGGGTTCAAAGGTCAGACGGTTCACAGGTTCCAACAGGAATACAAATTGGTATGGGCTCGAAACCTTCTGCGGTTCAGAAGATTTTTACCCAGGGTGACTATGTAAGCACAGGAAATGAACTTGATTGGGCTATTGAAGGCAGAGGCTTTTTTAAGGTTTTAAGTAACGGTGAAGAGTTTTATACAAGGGCAGGCGCTTTTAAGCTTGATAAAGATGGCTTTATTGTAACTTCTAACGGCGACAGGTTGCAGCCTGAATTTGCAGTTCCGCAGACAGCTGTCAGGGTTTCTGTTGATTCTTACGGCACTATTGCAGCCCTTGACGCGGCAGGCAATACCATTGCATCAACGCAGCTTACTATCACTGATTTTGTAAATCCTGCGGGTCTATACAGTATGGGTAAAAATCTTTACAGGGCAACAGATGCCTCAGGAGCTCCGGTTGAAGGTAATCCTGGCGCTGATACATTTGGAACCATTAGTCAGGGTTTTATAGAACAGTCTAATGTGGATGTTGTTAAAGAAATGGTTGATATGATTGTGACACAAAGGGCTTACGAACTTAATTCAAAAACAGTGCAGACTTCAGATGATATGCTCTCTATTGCAAGCGGTCTGAAAAGATAAGGAGGTAACTTAAAATGCTTAATATTATCAGGGACGAAACCAACCATGTGATCGCAGGCTTTATAAATGAAGGATCAAATGAATTTTCTTATTGCGCTGATTGTATTTATCAGGTTGCCATGGAATATGATTTGAGAAACTTTTCATTATTTAAGTTGGAAAAGTTCAGCTCTGAACTGTATAAACTTGGCTTTATCTCATTTGTAGAGTTTGCCATATTGAATTTTCAGTTCAGGCAAAACACACATAGCGATTTTGTAATAGTTCGTATCTTCAATGATAATATAGACGGAGAGTTTAATATAAGCATTATCAAAATATGGGAAGAATATCTTGAAGAGTGTTATACTGATCCGGATAGCACACCTTTTGTTAGTATAATAAAGGCATTATTAAAAAAAATGAAATATCTGGAAGATATTAAATTCAAACACAATAAAATAAGTATTGGATATGAAGCATAGTATTTATTTTATTTGTTTTGCTGCATTAACTGTGTTTCTGATTATTTCAGATTGTTTAGCCGAAAGAATAAATTATCTGGATGAGGTCTATAATAAAAAAACGGATAAAACAGATAAAATTATTCTTGATGAAAAGATAATTTCAATATTCAAGGATGAATTGAGGAAAAGTAATTTAATAACCCAATCCGATTTTGAAATTGCAGATATAAAGATGTCACCGCATAACATCTCGGTTTCTGAGAAAAATCATGAGATTTTATGTGCTGAGAACCTTGCTATCTCCAATAACGGGCATGCAACAATGATGTTTGACCTTTTTGAAGATGGGAAAAAGACAAAATCTGTAAAACTTACGGCAAAAATAAATATTTTTAAAGATGTTTTTTGCTCTGTAACTCCTTTTTCAAATGATTATGTAATAACTGAAAATGATGTGATTCCATGCAGGGTAAATCTTGAAGATATCAAGGATAATCCTATAGATGAGCTCTCCGGCATTGTGGGAAAGGCTGTAAAATTCAGTATCCCTGCAGGAAGGGTTATAACTTACAGATTATTAAAGACCCCTATTATAATAAAACGTGGCGATAATGTTGAGATAATTTTAAAAACGTCGAACATAATTATTAGAACAACAGGAGAAGCTATGCAAAACGGTTCTGAGGGCGCTGTAATAAGAGTAAAAAATATTTCTACAAAACGGGATATCACAGCAAAGGTGATTGATTCAAATACTGTGAAGGTGGGGTTTTAACATGAAAAAAAAAATAGCGCTAAAGAAAAATGTTTTGTTGTTTTTGTTGTTATTTAATTGCTTTTTGCTTGTTGGATGCGCCTCAAAAGAGCCTGCGCCACCCTTTACACCCACTGCAATAAGAAATATACCAATTGCCCCTACAAAGCCGCCGGAAGGTTCTATTTATGACCCAAATTCAAATGTGGGGCTTTTGCAGGATTTCAGGGCAAGAAAAACCGGTGATGTAATTACTATCCTTATTGAAGAAGATCTTAAGGGTGAAAAAAATGTTGAGACAAATACAGATAAATCGTCTGAAGTAAGCTCCGGAATAGGCGGTGTATTTGGGACAGGGCTTGCAAATATCCTTTCCCCGGCAGGCTCCACAGTTGCTGACCCAACTACAATGCTATCCGGAACATCAAAAGATACCTTCAAGGGTACTGGTAAGACAAGCAGGGATGCAAACCTTAAAGGCACAGTTTCCGCAAGGGTGGTTGACGTTTTTCCTGATGGAAATTTAATGGTTGAAGGAACAAGGGAGCTTAAAATAAACAGCGAATCCCAGTACCTTATACTAACAGGTATTGTCAGACCAAAGGATATAAAGGCAGATAATACAATTTCATCTACCAAGCTTGCTGATGCAAGGATTTCTTATACTGGCGGAGGTTCACTTACTGAAAAGACCAATCCTGGCTGGTTTTCAAAAATTCTGGGAACTTTTGCCCCATTCTAAACAGAATCCAAGGAGTATATAAATGTCTGATAAATTTATCAGGGGGGGAAATTTATTAAAGGTCTGTGTAGGCATTTTTTTCCTATTTTATTTCCTCTTCATCACGGAAGAATTTTCCCACTGCGCCAGGATAAAAGATATTGCAAGCATCCAGGGCGCCAGGACAAACCAGCTTTTGGGATATGGTGTTGTCGTGGGACTTAACGGAACAGGGGACGGCGGCCAGTCTGAATTTACCATACAATCCATAGTTAACCTTATGGAAAGAATGGGAGTAACTGTGGATCCAAAAAAAGTTAAACCCAAAAATGTTGCGTCAGTGATTGTGACATCTCAGATGACTCCTTACATGAAAAACGGACAAAAGCTTGATATTGTTGTGTCCTCTATGGGAGATGCAAAGAGTTTGCAGGGTGGAACACTTTTATTGACACCATTGAAAGGCGCTGATAACAATATTTATGCCCTGGCACAGGGTCCTCTGAGTGTTGGAGGATTTGTTGAATCAGGAGGAGGAGGTAAAACCCAGAAAAATCATCCAACAGTGGGAAAAATACCAAATGGCGCAACTGTAGAAAAAGAAATTCCGTTTTCATTGAATAATAAGGAAGAATTAATAATAAATCTTTTTAATCCAGATTTTACTACTATTTCAAGGGCTGTGAAAATTATTAACAATCAGATGGGGGAAAATATTGCAAAGGCAAAGGATGCCCAAAGTATTATAATTGATGTTCCAAATAAATTTAAGGGAAATGTGGTAAATCTCATGGCTGAGGTTGAAAATCTTGAGGTTGAAGGCGATCAAAGGGCAAAAATTATTCTTGATGAAAGGACTGGAACCGTTGTAATCGGAGAAAATGTCAGGATTTCAAAGGTTGCAGTTTCTCATGGGAATCTTACTGTAAAAATAGCAGAATCAGTCCAGGTATCTCAACCAACCACACCTTTGGCAGGAGGACAGACAGTTGTTACACCACAGACAGAAACAAGTGTAAAAGAAGAAAAAAGCAATCTTGCAATATTACAATCTGGTCCAAGCATTGGAGAACTTGTAAATTCATTAAATTCTGTGGGTGTTTCACCAAGGGATATTATCGCGATACTTAATACTATAAAGGCGGCTGGGGCATTAAATGCTGATCTTGAGATTATATAAAGAGTATTTTTTTAAATAGCCTTTTTGCGTAACGGTTTTACAATTTTTTAGGGTGATACTTCGACAGGCTCAGCAACCTTCATGAATCGCCCCTGCTATTTATTTAATTTTGCTTTAATTAAGAATTATTTGCCCGCATTTTTTCAGAAATGAATTTTTTGTCTTGCGGCTCTCGCAAATTTTTTATTGGTCTTTTTTTTGCATCTAGATATTACAACAAGGAAAAACAAAATGGAAATTAATGACGTTTTATTACAGCAGGGAATTAACACACCTCAGATAAATAATAAAA
Organism: Desulfobulbus propionicus; assembly: GCA_020720325.1. Classification (GTDB taxonomy): domain Bacteria; phylum Desulfobacterota; class Dissulfuribacteria; order Dissulfuribacterales; family DYOW01; genus DYOW01. The sequence continues at coordinate 11,929 of DYOW01000023.1, read as the reverse complement.
AAGATGCAGAGCTTAAAAAAGCCTGTAAGGATTTTGAGGCGCTTTTTGTTCAGAAAATTTTTGAAGAAATGAAAAAAAGCGTTCCTAAAAATGGCTTTTTAGGAAATTCAAAGGAAGAAGAAATCTATAATGGTATGTATATTGAAGAAATCTCAAAGGAAATTGCCCACGGGAAGGGTATGGGGCTTGGGGATGAACTTTATAAGAATTTGTCACAAAGATTAGCGACCCAAAAATAAATCTGTTTTTTTAAGGAGTTAAAGAAATGCAAAAACTATCACTTGAATTTAAGGAAAAAAGCTACGATATGTTAAAAAAACAGGAGGAGCTCCTTTTTATTTTGCAAAAAGAATGGAAAGCCCTTACTCAGAGAGATTTTGATACAATTTGGCGTTGCTCCAAGGAAAAAAATGAGATCTTTACAGAGTTAAAGGCAATTAAGCTTAAATTGGACAAGGAAACAGATGATTTTTTTTCTTCTCTGGGACTTGTTCTTTCGGATAAAACAGATGAAAAGTGGGCAAAAATCAGAAAAAATCTTGTTTACGAAGAATATCTTGTGTTTGATTCCTTTGTGTCAAGGCACAATAGTCTGAACAAAGAAATAGTATCAATGACCTCTCATAATCTTAACTGGGCCCGGGAACAAATCAGTAATATATCAAAGCTAATGGAGATATTTTTACCCCAGCAGGAAAATAAAAATTTTTTGTATTCACCTCAGTTATTGAAGCAAACTCAGTCTAATCAAAAAGGATATATAAAGGGGGTATAAAATGCCTGGCATTTCAAGTATCTTAAATCTTGCAAAAATGGGTGTAATGGCAAACCAGTTTAATATGCATATAACTGGCAATAACATAAATAATGTAAATACCCAGGGCTACTCAAGGGAAGCAACCATTCAGACTCCTTTGATACCGTCTATGACCCAGGCAGGACCAGTGGGTAACGGCGCTAATGTTGAGCAGATTGTAAGATATTATGACAGGTTTTTAACGGCCACACTTTTTGACAATACCTCAATTAAAAGCGGTCTGGAAACCCGTCAGACCGGTATGAATGCCATAGAGCAGAATTTTAACGAGATTGAAGAAAATGGTGTAAACACGCTTTTAAGTGAGTTCTGGACTTCATGGGATGACCTTGCAAACAACGCGGAAGGCATGCCTGAAAGGACAGCGCTTGTGGAAAGGGCAAATTTGCTTGCCCAGGGCATTAAAGACAGGTATGATTTTCTCGTTAATATGAATAGTGAAATCGATGTAAATCTCAGAAATGTTATAGCTGACATAAATAAATATGCCGGCCAGGTTGCAGAGCTTAATGTTCAGATTACAAGTTCAGAGTCTGGCTCAACCCAGGCAAATGATTTACGGGACCAAAGGGATGAGACCGTAAGGAAACTATCAGAACTAGCCGATATTCATTATTTTGAAACAGAAAGGGGCACCTATACGGTGCTTATCGGACAAGGCAGCCCTTTGGTTGAGGGGGAAAAGACATGGAATCTTGAGATGCGCTCCAGTGAAGTGTACTGGGTTGGGAGTCAGGGAGCGGTTAAACAACTTGTTGCAGAAGATGTCATTGACGGACAGCTTGGCGGATGGCTTGAGCTTAAGCAAAAAATTGAACCTGCTGACACCACGTTGCTTGAGGGTTCTGTAATTAATACATCACGCAACAGGGGAATAAACGAGGAAACCACATGGTCCCAGATTGATGGTGTGACAGTAACCGGAGATTTTAATATTTTTGCCACAGGAACCGATCAGGATGGTTTGCCTTACAGTGTGAGTTTTTCTTATATTGCGTCAACAAACGCCGGCGCAAGTGTCAAAGATTTTTTGCTTGCCATTGAACAAGCATTTCAGATTTCAGGCACACCTCCAATAGATCGGGTTGATGCAAGGATTTCAACAGACGGAAGGCTTGTTATTGAGGATTTAATGCCAGATAATATGCCTATAAGTTTTAATATTGAAAGCATAACCGGTGGTATTTATGGTCTTGGTTTTGGTAAGCTTGATGGTTCTTATCCGTTAAATTATACGGAAACCCTTAATAATTGGGCAGAAGAATTTATAAAATATGTCAATAACCAGCATGCCCAGGGAATAGGACTTGTCCCGATTACAGAAACCACATCAAACAACAGGGTTATAAATCAGGACCAACCCATTGGTTACAGGGCATCAGGTCTTGATTATTCTGATAATATACAAAACGGTCAGTTTGAGATATGGCTTTATGACCAGGACGGAAATGTTATAGATTTTAATAAAACAACCCCGGAAGTAAACGACCCGCTGGTTATTCATATTCAGGAAAACACAACCTCATTAAATGATATAAGAGATGCCATAAATAATGCCCAATATATATCATCGACAGGCGCTTTTTCTGGAAATCTTGGCATTAATGCAAGGGTTTTTCAGGGAAGACTTGTTATTCAGGTGGATGGCACAACTGCCGCAGCGGGGTTTGCCTTTGGAACGGATTCTTCAAATGCCCTGATGGCCTTTGGTTTAAATTCTCTTTTTATTGGTCATGACGCCAGCACCATTGAAGTTAATCCGGACATTAAAAATGACCTGAGGCTTGTGGCTGCCGCCCAGGTTGAATTAAAGGGTTCTGAGCATATTTCAAGTATTTTTCAGGTAAGCGACGAAAATAGGCCTCTTGGGATAGACTTTAGCGCAGGAAGTTTTAATATAAAGATTTATGACGAAAATCTTAATGTTGTTGATGAGGTTAATATTCCTGTGCCTGATCCTGATCATACAACAATTGAAGATATTGTAGATTCTATAAATGAAATTGACGGGCTTTTTGCAGAAGTGAGAAACGGAAAAATAAATATTAGTGTTGTGGACAAGGAATATCATCCGGGAAGCCAGTGGATTGCCCATAATATTGTTCTTTCAAATAATGCTGTTCTTGGCACATCAGGTTCAGGACTGATGGATTGGTCCACAATTCAGGACGGTCAGTTTTTTATCAGCAGATATGATAAGGATGGTGTGCTTGTTGAACAGGACAGAATACTTATTGACGCGTCTTCAACTACACTTGCAGATGTCAGGGATGCGATAAACGGAGCTTTTACAGGAGTCAATGCTGAAATAATAAATAATCAGTTAAAGATATCAAGGCTTTTCCCTGGGGATTACATAGAGATAACAGATGATACAACCAATCTGGTCACAGCCCTTAATTTGCAAAAAAATGATGACACATATGTTGTCAATGGTAAGGTGGCAAGCATAGGAGAGGACAACACAGGGGCATTAAAGTATCTGGGAATAGCCGAAGGTCATACCTTTGCATCGGCATTTAGTTCAACTGCGAGCAGAAACGCAGCTTTTTCAGCAGGCACAATTTTATCTGCAGCCGCTTCGGGTCTTGACGGTTTTTCAATGCTAACCGCAGGACAAACATTTGTTGTAAGGGCTTTTGATGTGGATGGCGCGGTAATAAACAGCGCTGTAATAACTTATAACGCAGGATGGACAATAGCTAGCATGGCAAGCGCCCTTGATGCCCTTGCCTTTGTCACTGCAACGGTTACTCCTGATTTCAGGCTAAACGTTGGCATTCAGAGTTCAGCAGTATCCATTGCCTTTGATAATGACAGCAGCAACATTATTTCTGTCCTTGGTCTTGACACAGGTGTGGAATCATATGAGGGTGTTCTTGATTATAATGCCCCTCTTGATAATACTTACGGCGCGATAAAGGATGGAAATTTTAAGCTTCATATCTTTAATGAAGAGGGTTTCTGGCAGCAAACAAACACGATAAATATCACTGAAACAACAACACTTCAACAATTAAAAAATGCGCTTGACGCAATTCCAGGAGTTTCTGCTTTCATAAGACCGGAAACCATTTTTAACGGCGTTCAGGATGTCACCACTTACCGTCTTGTTATTGGTTCAACAAATCCTCAGACACATATAACCATGTCTGATGACACAAGTTTTGTTCTGGATTCTCTTGGCATCGGTCAGATGGCAAAGGAGACAAAAGGCATCTATAGCGTTGACAGAACCAACGAGGCATTTACCAATCTTGCGATACCAACAAATGACGGAACTTTTAATCTTTATATGTACAATTCAGAAGGCAGGATATTAGCCCCTGAGATAACAGGCACAACTCAGTTTGTGGTTAGCGGAACTGCTATGCCTGTAAGCGGCGCGACACAGTTTCAGAGCATGAACGGTGTTATTGTTTCTGGTAGTTTTAACATAACATATACGGGAAGGGATCAATACGGTAATCTTATATCAGGTATTTATTCAGGGACATCTTCTTCAACCCTTAACCTCTTTATGCTTGATATAGAGGCAACTTATGGAAGCAGCGCCCTTGGAGTTCCTCTTGTTGACGCCTTTATTAACAGCTCAGGGCAACTGGTGGTGCAGAGCACAATTCAGAGTATGGCTATTGCATTTCAGATTGATGAAATAAGGCCTGTTGATCCGACTGCCGGTGATATTATTCAGGGGCTTAATTTTGGCGAATTCGGAGGATTTATAAATATAGAAGTTGAGCCTGATTATGACGGTCTTTCTGACCTGTCCCAGCGGCTTGATGACCTTTATGGGGTTAGGTCCTGGGTGAAAAACGGCAGAATTGAGATAGAAGGTGAGCATCAGGTGGCAAGAATAAGCCTTGCCGATGATAGCTCAGGGTTTATAAATTCTTTTAGTCTCACAACACCTTCTGGTGGCAATTTCTCCCCTGCAAACAATTTAAATGCCCTTGCAATCAGGGATGTAAACAGGCTTGAAATCAATGAGCTTGATAATGCAACTTTTAATGATTACTATCAGCAGCTTGTGTCAGAAATAGGTATTACCTCCAGATCAATCAAGCTTGATTACAGTTTTTATGAATCATCTGTAAATCAGCTTCAGGAAAGAAGAGATAATATTTCCGCAGTTTCTCTTGACGAAGAGATGGCAAATCTGATAAAATTTCAGCATTCATTTACTGCTGCTTCAAAGCTTATGAAGACTGCTGATGAAATGTATCTTAGCCTGCTTGAGCTTAAATAATTAGGAGGTTTAGTTATGCGCGTATCAATGAGCACAATGTATGATCAGATTAAAACTGATTTGTCAAAACTTACGGACAGAATGAATCAGGCCAATTCTGAGATTTCTTCCGGTAAAATATATCAGAAGCCTTCGGATGCCCCTGTGGAGCTTTCTTTTGCAATGGGCTTAAGAGGAAATGTTTCTGAATCAAAACAGCATATGAGAAATATAAGCTACGGCAAGGCCTGGCTAACTTCATCGGAAACATCCATAAGGCAGTTGCAGGAAAGGCTTCAAAGGGCAAAAACTCTTGGTCTTCAGGGGGGAAATGATACTCAGAATGCCCAATCAAGACATGCTATAGCTGTTGAAATAAAGACAATTCTTGAAGAGACAGTAGCGCTTGGAAATACAAAACTCGGAGACAGATACGTCTTTGCAGGGACAAAGACAACAGGCTACCAGGCAGGGGAAAGTCCTTTTATGCTTGATAGCAGCGGAAATGTGACATATACAGGGAATCTTGAGGACATTTCAGTTGAGGTTTCCCAGGGCATTAAAAAGACAATTAATAAAAATGGTTTTGAGTCAATAGAAAAAAGCGGGGTATTTAATTCTCTTAACCTTTTATATAATGCCCTTGAATCAGACAACAGGGCTGATATAGAAGTGGCGATTTTAGAAATAGATAAGAGCTTAGAATATTTTGGAGTACAGATATCAGAGTTGGGAAGCATTGCAAATACCTTTACTAACAGGGACGAAATTGCCAGTAAGCTTGTCTTTACAAATACCGTAAGGCTTGCCGATATTGAGGATGCTGACTATGTTGTTTCTATAACAGACTTAAAAACCGCAGAGACAGCCTATCAGGCATCTTTGTCATCTTCCGCAAAGATAATGTCTTTAAGTCTTGTTGATTATGTGAAATAATAACTATGCTTATTCTAACGAGGAAAACAGGTGAAAAAATCAAAATTGGCGCTGATATTGAGATTGTTATTGTTGAAATATCAGGAATGAATCAGGTTAAAATTGGTATAAATGCCCCTAAGGGTATCCTAATTCTTAGAGAAGAAGTTTATGAAAGAATTCAGGAAGAGAATATAAAGGCAGTTGCTCAATCAAAAGATATAGATATCTTTGATTCAATGAGTATTATTAATAAAGAAACAGATATAAAACCAAAGATAAAGATCAGGAGGAAAAATGGAGATTAAGACTACAAGATTTGGAAATATAGAGATTGAGGAGTCAAAAATAATATTCTTTAAAAAATCGGTTTTGGGGTTTCCCAATGATAATAGATTTATTCTTATACCTCATAAAGAAGGTTCTTATTTTTTCTGGCTTCAAAGCATTGATACCCCGGCTCTTGCGTTTCCGGCGCTGTCTCCTGCTGTTTTTGCATCTGACTATGGGTTTACAGTTGACGATGAAACTCAGAATAGTCTTGAAATTAATAAGTCGGAAGAAGTTGAAATTCTTGTGATAATTACGATACCACCAGAAAATCCAAAGAATGCCACAGCAAATCTTCTTGCTCCTGTAATAATTAATATTAAAAATAACTTTGCGGCCCAGCTAGTCCTTGATCCGAATATTTTCCCTTTATCCTTTCCAATATTTAATAAACAAGAAAATGCTAAAGAAGAAAAATAATCTGTTTTGGAGCAAAAAATTGAATTAAGGACATCAGTTGTTCTTGCAGGTGGTAAATCAAGAAGATTCGGACAAAACAAGGCGTTATATCCTTTTAGTGAAACAACAATAATCGGACATATAATATCAAAGCTGCGATTAGTTTCAGATGAAATCATTATTGTTTCAAATGATTATGACCAATACGAAGGTTTTGGTCTAAGAATTATTGAGGATGTCCCTTCTTTTAAAGGTATGGGACCACTTGCAGGTCTTTATTCGGCATTAATTAACATAAGCGCTAGCCGGCTTTTTCTTCTGGCATGTGACATGCCCTTAATAGATGACGTATTAATAGATTATTTATGGAAAATAAAAACAGGACTTCCGGCAGTCATTCCTTTTTGCAATAATAAATTACAGCCTCTTTTTGCCATTTATAATAAGACCCTTGTAGATAAGATATTTGATAAATTAAAACATGGCAGCTTTTCCATGAATGCTTTTATCTCAGAGGTTGATTTTTATGTGGTTAAAGAGGAAGAAATCAAGTACAATTGCAAAATGAAAAATCCATTTTATAACATAAATACAATGGATGATTTAAGGTTTCTGGAACAGGAAATTCAATGAAAATCGTTACAATAGACGGCCCGGCTGGCGTTGGCAAAAGCGCTGTCTCAAAACAAGTTGGCAAAAAACTTGATTATCAATATCTTGATACCGGGTCAATGTACCGCTCTGTTGCCCTCTATTTCATAAATAAAGGCATTGATATTGAAAATTATTCATTAATGCCCCCTTATTTCAGTGAAATTTCCATTTATTTTGATTTCGGCAGGGTTTATCTCAATAATGAGGATGTTAGCCTCAGAATCAGGGAGAAAGATATTGATATGGCTTCCTCTCTTGTTTCAAAATGTAAGGAGGTCAGGGATTTTCTTGTTAGATTACAAAGGCAGATAGGAGAAAAAGAAAGAATTGTCGCTGAGGGAAGGGATATGGGAACAGTGGTTTTTCCCCTGGCAGAATATAAGTTTTTCCTTATTGCTTCTCCGGAAATAAGGGCTAAAAGAAGATATTTGCAGCTTATAGAAACCAACTTGCCTGCTGATTATGATGAAATACTGGAAAACATTAAAATAAGAGACGAAAATGACAGCAGCAGAGAATATTCTCCCCTTCAAAAGGCAGATGATGCCCATTTGATTGATACCTCTGAACTTACTATTGATGAAGTTATTTCAAAAATGCTTCAGTTTATTGTCTAAATCATATTTTTTTAATTAATAATTAATTTTTATTCTCATAAAATCAATGCTAAAAAAAATACCTAAAGTAATTTTAAAACCGGAAAGAGAAAAATCTCTTCTAAGGAAACACCCCTGGGTTTTTTCCGGGGCAATACAAAAAATAGAAAAAAAAGACCTGATTCCCGGCGATATTGTCCAGGTAGTCTCCTCTGGTAATAATTTTCTTGGCTACGGGACAATAAATATAAACTCACAAATTGTGGTAAGAATCTGGTCATATAATCAGGAGATTCTTATTGACAGGGATTTTATCAGGGAAAAACTATCAGCCGCTTTTAACTTGAGAAATAGACTTATAAAAAACACCAATTCTCTAAGGCTTTTTTTCTCAGAATCTGACGGAATTCCAGGATTAATAATTGATAAATATAATGATATCATTGTTTGCCAGTTTCTAACAGCAGGGGCAGATCAAAGAAAAAACGATATAACAGATATAATCAATGAGTTTTTCCCGGATATTCCAATCTATGAAAGATCTGATTCTGAGATGAGAAAAACAGAAGCTCTTGCCAAGCAGTCAGGGTTTTTAAGCGGGGATTATAAAAAAGATTTTGCAGAAATTAAAGAAAACAATTGCAAGTTCTATGTGGATTTTAAAAAGGGACATAAAACCGGCTTTTACCTTGATCAGAGAGATAACAGAGAATTTACAGCAAATTTATTCGATAAAAAAAAGATATTGAACTGTTTTTCCTATACAGGAGGGTTCAGTATTTATGCCTTGATTTCCGGGGCAGAACAGGCTGTTAATATAGACGAATCCGAAGACGCCCTTAATTTGCTTGAAAAAAACCTTGAATTAAATAATATTTCACCTGCTAAAAACAGAAACATCAGGGGCAATGCCTTTCATATTCTAAGAGATATGGCTGATAAAGGCGAAAAATTTGATGTGATAGTCCTTGACCCACCCAAATTTATCAAATCAAAAAACCATATAATCTCAGGCGCAAGAGGATACAAAGATATAAATATTCTTGCTCTTAAACTTTTAAACAAAAACGGTATACTCCTGACCTTTTCATGTTCAGGTCTTTTGGAAAGAGATCTTTTTCAAAAAATTGTTGCTGACGCTGCCCTTGATGCCAAAAAAGATGCTAAAATAATAAAATATTTATCCCAGGGCATTGATCACCCCATAAGTTCAAATTTTCCAGAGGCTTTATATTTAAAAGGTCTGCTTTGTGCTGTAGAATAGATAAAATATTTTTAAATATTTTTTTGAGAGCCATTTTTATAAAAAGGGTTCTCAAACTCTCCTAAAAATTTTAAACTATTAACTAATTTATTCGATAACACGCTATTTTCAATATTTAAAAGTTTTTGAAGGTTTTAGGAAACTTTTTTCAAAAAGTTTCCTAAAATTAAAATATAATTTTTTTTAAGGACAAAAACATGCCATATAATGACTTGCAGGAATTTATCTCTATCCTTGAGAAACAGGGAGAACTTATAAGGATTAAAGAGCCTGTCAGCGCATATCTTGAAATATCGGAGATAACGGACAGGGTTTGCAAGATGTACGGCCCAGCGCTTCTTTTTGAAAATGTTAAAGGTCATGGGATGCCGGTTTTAATGAATGCATTCGGATCATACAACCGCATGTCGCTTGCCCTTGATGTCTCGGATTTTAATGCATTAAGCGAGGAGATACTCCAATTTGTGGAGATAGAGATGCCAAAGTCCATGTTTCAGAAGTTAAAGATAATTCCAAAGCTTCAGAGGCTAAATAATGCAATGCCGAAGATGGTTGAAAAAGCGCCATGTCAGGAGATTGTTTTAAAGGGCGATAAGGTTGATTTGACAAAGTTGCCTGTTCTTCACTGTTGGCCAAAAGATGGGGGACCTTTTATTACTTTGCCCCTTGTATTTACAAAAAATCCGCTGACAGGCAAGAGAAACTGCGGAATGTACAGGATGCAGGTTTATGATAAAAATACAACGGGCATGCACTGGCACACCCATAAAGGCGGGGCGCATCATTACAGGCTTGCGGAAGGCATTGGAAAGCGCCTTGAGGTTGCGGTTGCAATTGGGGCAGATCCGGCAATGACTTATTCGGCAAGCGCGCCGCTTCCTGATGATGTGGATGAGGCGCTGTTTGCAGGATTTTTAAGAAACAGGCATGTTGAGCTTGTTAAGTGTCTGACTGTTAATCTTGAGGTTCCTGCCACTTCCCAGATTGTGCTTGAGGGATATGTCCAGCCTTTTGAGAGGCGTATTGAGGGTCCTTTTGGGGATCATACAGGATATTATTCCCTTGAGGATGAGTATCCAGTTTTTCATGTTAATTGCATAACAATGAGAAAGGATGCCATATATCCTGCGACTATAGTGGGTAAACCTCCTCAGGAAGACTGTTTTATGGCAAAGGCAACTGAAAGGCTTTTTCTGCCTCTTATTAAAAAGACCCTGCCAGAGATAATTGATATGAATCTGCCTATTGAGGGGGTTTTTCATAATCTTGCATTTATATCCATTGACAAGAGGTATCCCGGTCATGCAAATAAGGTTGTGCATGCGCTCTGGGGTTTGGGGCAGATGATGTTTTGCAAGATTATCTGCATTTTTGATAAAGAGGTAAATGTGCAGGATTTATCAGAGGTTTTATGGAGACTTGGAAATAATATTGATCCGCAAAGGGATATTATTTTTAGTAATGGCCCTGTGGATGCCCTTGACCATGCCTCTCCCCTGCCGCATCTTGGCAGCAAGATGGGGATAGATTGCACAAGAAAATGGAAGGAAGAAGGATTTACAAGGAGATGGCCTGATGTGATTGATATGGATGGCAATGTCAAGGCAAAGATTGATTCAATATGGCATAAACTTGGAATTCAGCCATGGAAAAAATAAATAATAATCCTCCGGCGCTTCTTGCAGTGACAGGGGCAAGCGGCTCCATTTATGCGCTTTCAATCGCCCGTTTGCTTTCAGGGCTTAATCAGGAATTTCATGTAATATTTTCAAAGACAGGGAAAGAAGTTACTGAATTTGAATTGGGATTGGATGGATATAATGAAATAAAAAATCTTTCAGCAAGGCAGTATAATCCTGATGATTTTTTTGCTCCTCCCTCAAGCGGTTCTTCCTTTTGGAAGGCAATGGTGATAATACCTTGCACAATGGGGACTCTTGGTTCAATTGCCAATGGAATAAGCAATAATTTAATACACAGGTCAGCGGATTGTTTTCTTAAAGAGAGGAGACCTCTTGTGCTTGCGGTAAGGGAGACACCTTTTAACAGGAATCATCTTCTTAATATGCTGAAGGTTCAGGAAGCTGGCGGTGTGATATTTCCTGCAATGCCCGGATTTTATCATAAACCTCTGGATTTGGATGAAATGGCAATGTTTTTCGCAAAGAGATTATTACAGTTTATTGGTTTTGAAATAAAGGATATGAAAACATGGGAAGGGTTGCAAATTTAAAGAATTTGATGTATTCTGTTTATTTTTTTAGGAGGCCAATTTAATGCAGAGAACACCTATAACAACCGAAGGATTTGCAATGTTAAAAAAAGAACTTGAACATCTTGAAAGGGTTGAAAGATTTCAGGTTATAAAGGCAATAGAAGAAGCAAGAGCGCATGGAGATTTATCAGAAAATGCCGAATATCATGCTGCCAAAGAAAGACAGGGGTATGTAGAGGGAAGAATCAGTTATTTACAACAAAAAATTGCCTTTTCTGATGTTATTGACATAACGAATCTTTCTTGTGACAAGGTTGTTTTTGGAGTAAAGGTTAAGATATCCAGTCTTGAAAGTGGAAATGAAGTGGTTTATCAGCTTGTGGGTTCTGATGAGTCTGATGCGAAACGCGGTAAGATTTCCATTATATCTCCTATTGGAGCTGCCTTAATCGGAAAAGAGGTTGGCGCTGAAATTACGATCAAGACACCTTCCGGATTTAAAGTATATGAA
>DYOW01000111.1 GCA_020720325.1 Desulfobulbus propionicus | reverse complement strand
CCTGAAATTCCCTCAAACATCTTTATCCTTGCCTCAATCTTTTCAAGTCTTGCTGTAAAGTCGGCAAATTTATCCTTTTCTTTCTGTATTGCCTCTGGTTTTGCCCTCTGGATAAAATCTTCCCTTGAAAGCTTGTTGTTAACCTTTTCAAGGTCGGCAAGTATCTTGCTTTGTTCTTTTTTAAGTTTGTCAATCTCAGTCTTAGTATCAACCAGTCCTTCTATTGGCATAAATGCCTCAAGATCTTTAAGAATTATTGCCGCTGAATTTTTGGAATATCCGTCTGATGATGTGATAAAAGACAATTCCTGAACCCTTGCAAGAAGTCCAAGGGCATTTAAGTTTTGGGATAAAACATCTTTCATTTCATTATTATGTGGAAGAACAAAAATCTTTACATTTGTTCCGGGATGCACACCCATATCAGACCTGGCGTTTCGTACAAGTGAAATAAATTCCTGCAAAAATATCATTTCCTCCTCTGACTTTTTATCAATAAGGGATTCATCACACACAGGATAAGACGCTTTCATTATAAAATCTGTTTTATTCGGAAGATTAGCCCATAATTCTTCGGTCACAAAGGGCATAAAAGGATGTAAAAGCCTGAAAACATTGTCAAGCACATATAACGAAACATTAAGGGTGTTGTTTTTAATCTCCGGGTTATCGGAATTAAAGCCAGGTTTGGCAAGCTCCAGATACCAGTCACAGAATTCATGCCAGAAAAAACTATAAATTGACCTTGCAGCCACATCAAAATCAAAATTATCAAGGGCAATTCTCAAATCTTTATTAAGGGTGTTAAGCCTGCTTAAAATCCATTTATCGGATAAATTCATTGCCTTTGGCTGATTAGGACTAAAATCATCGGGCATATTCATAAAAACAAGCCTTGTTGCATTCCATATCTTATTTACAAAATGCTTATAGCCCTCTATCCTGTCCTCGGCAAGCTTTATATCCCTGCCCTGAGCCGCAAGCGCCGCAAGGGTAAATCTTACAGCGTCAGTTCCGTATTGATCCATTATTATAAGTGGGTCAATGACATTTCCCTTTGATTTGCTCATCTTCTGACCACTTGCATCCCTTACAAGGGCATGGAGATAGACAAACTTAAAAGGCGCTGCATCCATAAAATGTATGCCCATCATCATCATCCTTGCAACCCAGAAGAATAGTATGTCAAAACTTGTTATAAGAACCGATGTGGGGTAATAATGTTCCAGATCCTTTGTTTTATCAGGCCAGCCAAGGGTGGAAAATGGCCATAAAGCAGATGAAAACCATGTGTCAAGAACATCTGTCTCCTGCATAAGCCTTGAACTGCCGCATTTTGAGCAGATGGTCACCTCTTTTTCAGACACCATTATCTCCCCGCAGTCCTCGCAGCGCCATGCAGGAATCCTGTGCCCCCACCATATCTGCCTTGAGATGCACCAGTCTTTTATGTTGGTCATCCATTCCTCATACATCCTGAACCATGAATCCGGCAGTATCTTTGTCTCCCCATTTATAACCGCCTCCAGAGCCTTTTTGGCAAGGGGTTTTGTATTCACAAACCACTGTTTTGAAACCCTTGGCTCAACAATGGTCTTACACCTGTAACATCCGCCAATACTCAGGGCATGCGGCTCAATTTTTAATAATAAATCCTGCGTTTCAAGGTCTTCAACAACCCTTTTTCTTGCTTCATACCTGTCAAGACCCTGATACTGTCCGCCATTTTCATTAACCTTTGCATTTATGTCAAAAATATTTATAAAAGGAAGATTATGCCTTAAAGCCATTTCAAAGTCATTAAAATCATGGGCGGGCGTAACCTTTACAGCTCCTGTTCCAAATTCCATATCAACAGCGCTGTCCCCAATTACTGGAATTTTTCTGTTAACCAAAGGAAGAATAAGCTCTTTGCCCACCAGATCTTTATAACGCGGGTCATCTGGATTTACCGCAACGCCAGTGTCTCCAAGCATTGTCTCAGGTCGTGTTGTGGCGACTGTGATAAAGCCGTTGCCATCTGCAAGGGGGTATTTCATATACCAGATTTTTCCATCAGTGGGCTCATGCTCAACCTCAATATCCGCAAGCGCGGTATGGCATCTTGGACACCAGTTGATTATGTAATCCCCGCGATAAATAAGCCCTTCATTATATAAACGGACAAAAACCTCCTTGACTGCCTTTGACAAGCCTTCATCAAGGGTAAACCTCTCCCTTGTCCAGTCGCAGGAACAGCCAAGCCTTTTGAGCTGTTCAATAATCCTTCCGCCGCTTTCAGCCTTCCACTTCCATACGCGCTCAATGAATTTTTCCCTGCCAAGCTCTTCCCTGTTTGTTTTTTCTGCCTTTAACTGCCTTTCCACCACATTTTGAGTGGCAATGCCAGCATGGTCGGTTCCAGGCACCCATAGCGCATTAAATCCGTCCATTCTTTTATAACGAACAAGGATATCCTGAAGCGTATTATTTAATGCATGTCCTATATGTAAAACCCCAGTGACGTTTGGGGGAGGTATGACAATTGAAAAATTTGGTTTACCTGGGTCATGGGTCGCTGTAAATAAATCTGATTCCAGCCATTTATCAAGCCATTTTTTTTCAAGGTCAGCAAATTCATAAGATTTTGCCATTTCTTTTTTTGATTCATTACTATCCATTAAATATCTCCTAACTCCAAGCCTTTTAATATAAAAAATTAATCTGCTGAATTGAATTTTATCTTATTGCTTATATATTCTAAAACATCATCTAAAAACATCTCTTTAGACGATAACACTTGATTATTATTATGTTTATGATAGGGTAACGTCTCTATTTCAGACCAATGGGGCGCATTATCCCATCTTAAAATCAGATTATTTTTTTCATCCTGCCAATGAAATGAATACTTTCTGTAAAATGAAAAAAAATAATCTCTCACACGCAATTTCGAACAATCCTTAAAAATAATCTCCGCCTTAAAACGATAGCCTATTGGCTCAATATCATAATCAACAACATTGTATTCTTTAATTATTTGGATATATTTATTAATTATTTCAAGCAATTGTATTGCCAAGCCTGTCTAATTTTTCCTGCCAGTACAAAATATTTTTTATGGCAAATTCCCAATCCATTAAATCATTTTCAAGGTCAAAATCTTCATCTTCTGTTTTCTTCTCAATATTCTCCTTAAATTCCAAAAATTTCAGATTATATTTTTTTTCAAATGTCATTGATTCTGCAATATATTTTTGCAATTTTGTTTTTATATAATTTTCAGCGTATATCTTCAAAGGTTCAAAAACAGACAAACCCAATTCATCATAAATATCTGATATATTTTTTAGCTTCACATTTGCCATTTTTTACCTCCTAATATAAAATTAAAAATCACTCAATAGCCACAGTCCACGTAGTCCCGCTTAAACCATCCATTAACTTAATGCCTTTTTTAAAAAGCTCTTCCCTTATATTGTCTGCCTCTGCCCAGTTTTTTTCTGTCCTTGCAAGATTTCGCCTTTCAATAAATTTTAATATCTCATCCTCTGTAATGCCAATCTTTTCTATAACTTTAAGATTTCTTTTTCTGATAAAATCACCGGGATTCTGGACAAAAATTCCAAGGACAGACGCTGTGTCCATTATATTCTTAATCCCTGCTTCAAGGTTGGCGGTTAACGACTTTGAGGGCTTTTTTTCCGCAGCCTGAATTAATCTGTTAAGCGCGCGGATTGCTTCAAAAATATAGCCAATTCCAAGGGCAGTGTTAAAATCATCATCCATTGCCGCAAAAAATCTCTCAGGCAAACCTGTCAGCGCAATAACAGCATCTTTCAGGTCATCAGGCATTGGACGGTCTTTTGAAACAGGCTTTGAAACAATGTTTTGCGAATCATAAAGCGCCTGATATCCCCTGTTTAGCGCCATATCGTTTTCCTTCAAAAAATCAAAACTAAAATCAAGGGGACTCCTGTAGTGTTTTGAAAGAAGAAAAAGGCGAAGCGCCTCTGGTTCAAAGTCTTTTAATATGTCCTTAATGGTATAGAAATTTCCCAGGGATTTTGACATTTTTTCGCCGTTTATAGTGACAAAGCCATTATGAACCCAGTATTTTACAAATGGCTTATGTGTGCATGCCTCTGACTGCGCCTTTTCATTTTCATGGTGGGGAAAAATAAGGTCAAGCCCACCGCCGTGTATGTCAATGGTTTCTCCAAGATATTTCATAGACATTGCTGAACATTCAATATGCCAGCCCGGTCTTCCTTTAGCGCCAAAGGGATTTTCCCAGCCAGGCTCGCCTTCCTTTGATACCTTCCAGAGCGCAAAATCCATGGGATCATCTTTCTTTTCAGCCACTGCGATCCTTGCCCCTGCCTGAAGCTCATCAAGATTTCTTCCTGAAAGCTCCCCGTAATCCTGAAATTTTCTCACAGAAAAATAGACATCGCCATCGCTTATATAAGCAACGCCTTTTTCAATAAGGGACTGGATAAGGTTTATCATTTCCGGGATGTGCTCAGTTGCCTTTGGTTCAAGATTAGGATTTAGGACGCCAAGGGGGTTGGTGTCAGCATAGAAATTTTCTATTTCCCTTGTGGCAAGGGCAACAGTGTCAATTCCCTCTTCATTTGCCCTTTTTATTATCTTATCATCAATATCAGTAAAATTTCTTATAAAATTTACATCATATCCTTTTTTCATAAGATAACGGACAATCACGTCAAAAACCACAATATTTCTTGCATGTCCAAGGTGGCACCTGTCATATACAGTGACACCGCACACATACATATTAACTTTATTATTATTAACAGGTGTAAAATCTTCTTTTTTTCTTGTAAGTGTATTAAAAATCTGAAGGCTCATGGCTATTTTCTATTTATTTAATATAATTTTATTTTTTTTTAAATTAAAATGAACTTTATAATATAACATATTAATAAAAAATTCAGAGGGTTATTTTAAAATTTTTTAAATTATTTGAGATAAGCGGAATGCTTTTTAATTAAGACTATACAAATAGACTAAAAAACAAAAATTTGCAAAATTATACATTAATATCCGATTTAGCGATAAAACTTCTATTTTTAACTTGACAATTAGAATAAGGGCAGATAATAATATTTATACAAACAAAACAAATGACCAAAAAACTCTTTACATTAGCAAAAAATTTTTAACAGATGTTTGTTTGATTGGGATGGAGTATAAATCAAGACAATTTAGTTTACGCTAACGCAATCTTAGCGCTAAATACAAAAAAAACGGAGAATTGGGATGAACTGTGTGTCTGTATGGATTCTGGTTTTGTTATGGCTTTCAGGAATTTTCTCAGCAAATGTGTCTGCTGCCGCTGATCATTCCTCTCTCGTGATAAATTGGTCAGGCAATTCTCTTTCAAAAATAGATTCATTTAAAACCGCCCTTCAAAATGATGGTTTTAAGATTCAGGAGTTGACCTACGGCAAAGTTGATCTTTCATATCTGGTGTGTAAGGGATATTTGAAAACAGCATTTGGCAATAATGCCGGCGGCAGCTATCTTGCTATAAATAATGCAAACGGGGTCGCAGATGAGTTCCAACTTGAACCTAATGACGCCATAGTCTTAGTTGGGCGCACTCCTCCTCCTGTAGCCTATTTCAGTTATCGCAGCTATTTGTTCAAACACCAATATGATGGCGATTTAATTCGAAAGGAAGTTTTTGCAAG
>DYOW01000022.1:9979-31469 GCA_020720325.1 Desulfobulbus propionicus | reverse complement strand
AACTATCTTTTAAATCCTTAAGTCAACAGCATTGGGATTAAGGGGAGGGTGAATATTATTTTATAGTTTGAAGTCAATTTCCATAATTTACCCACTATATTTCATATAGAGCCAAAAAAAATTTGTCACTTCAGTCTCAGTTAATGATATTTTTGATGAAAGTTAAGACTTAGCAAGATATAATTTATGCAATAAAATTTTAAGGAATAAATTATTTCATAAAATGATGCAGCATGAAACAATAGAAAAGGTCATTCAGGCGACTAAATATCTCAGGGAACGCATTCCTTTTATCCCTGATGTTTTTTTTATTATGGGAACCGGGCTTGGCGAAATTGTGGATAAAATGGATATTTCCTTTGAGATTGATTATAAAAACATACCGGATTTTCCTGTTTCCACATCCCCGGAACACAAGGGAAATCTGGTTTTTGGTATGCTTGGCAATACAAAGGCAGCGGTTTTTCAGGGAAGAGTTCATTATTACGAGGGATATTCCACAGCAGAGCTTACTATCCCTGTAAGGGTAATGGCGCATCTTGGGTCAAAAAACATGGTGGTTTGCAGCGCATCCGGCGGATTAAACAATACATTTAGGGCAGGGGACATAATGCTTGTTACAGACCACATTAATCTTATCCCGGATAATCCCTTGCGTGGTAGAAATATAGATTCATGGGGCATCAGATTTCCTGATATGTCAAAGGCTTATTCAAAAAGCCTGATTGAATTATTTAAAAATGCAGCTAAGAAGTTTGAAATTGATATAAAGGAAGGGGTTTTTGTCGCAGTTCCAGGGCCATCTCTGGAAACCCCTGCTGAGACAAGATTTTTAAAGCTTATTGGCGCAAATGCAGTGGCAATGTCAATGGTTCCTGAGGTTATAACAGCAGTGCACGCAGGGTTAAACATCCTTGGCATCGCTATAATAGCAAATGTGAATGACCCTGATAATTTTACTCCCATATCCATAGAAGATGTTATTAAAGGATCAAAATTAGCAGAGGAAAACCTTGGGAGAATATTAATTTCAATGTGTGAGGAAGAAGATACATGGCGCAGGTAGATTATATTATAAATTGTGAATTTGTGCTTGCGGATGCCAATTCCGGGGCAATAAAAAACGGTTCAATCGCAGTAAAAGACGGATTTATTTTTGATATTTTTGATTCAAGGTCAGCATCAGTTCAATATGAGGCAAAACGTCTGATAAACAGGGAAAGCTGTCTTTTGATACCAGGTCTTATTAATTCACATACACATGCTGCAATGACGCTTTTCAGGGGCCTTGCAGACGACCTTCCCCTGGATAAGTGGCTTACTGAACACATTTTTCCCCGTGAAAGCAGGTTAACTCCTGAGCTTATTGAAACAGGAACTTTGCTTGCCTGCGCTGAGATGATAAGGGGCGGGACAACTGGCTTTGTTGATATGTATTTTTTTGAAGATATTATTGCGGATGTTGTTAATGATGTTGGAATGAGGGCATGGCTTGGCGAGGGCATATTAAATTTTCCCACCCCTGCATTTGCATCCGGTTACGAGGCATTAAAGGAAACTCAGAGGCTTGCTGATAAATGGAAGGGACATGACAGGATAAATATTGTTGTCGCCCCCCATGCTCCCTATACTTGTTCAGAAGAGCTTTTAAGATTATCCTCTGAAATGTCTGAGAAAAATGATTATCTGGTAATTATTCATGTTTCAGAGACAAGATTTGAGGTGGAACAAAGCAAAAGAGAACGAGGAATTACCCCTGTGGAATATCTGGATAAACTTGGGCTTATGAGTGATAAAACCATTGCTGTGCACTGTGTCCACCTTTTTGATAATGATATTGAAATTATTTGTAAAAATAATGTAACCGTGGTAAACTGCCCTGAAAGCCACTTAAAACTTGGCTCAGGGGTATCTCCGGTTATAAAAATCTTAAATTCAGGCATAAATGTCACTATCGGCACAGATGGAGCAGCAAGTAACAATGACCTTGATATGTTTTCTGAAATGGGTTCGGCATCAAGGATACAAAAGGGAATAAATCATGATCCTTCTCTTCTTTCCGCAAGTCAATGTTTTTCAATGGCAACATTAAACGCTGCAAAGGCGCTTAAAAACCCTTTAATAGGTAGTCTAAAAAAGGGCGCAAGTGCGGATTTTGCAATAATTGACCTTGATAAACCACGTTTAAGACCAATTTATGACCCTGTTTCACATATTGTAAATGTTGTAAAAGATTGTGATGTCAGGGACACCGTGGTTAACGGCAGGTTTTTAATGGAAGATTTCAGCCTGTTAACCATAGACTGGGAAATGTTGCTAAATAAAGTGAAAAATGTTACGATTTAATATATAAGAAGTTAATTTTGGTTTTAATCATGTAAAATGGCTTTTCAAGTAAAAATATCAGATATAAATGCTTTAATTGAGAAAATTTTTTCAAGTAAAAACGAGATTTTTTACTCTGATTATTATCTGATAAAAGTATCCTTTGAGCTTTCAAACATTCAGAATGAAAGTTTTTATTCCCTTGCCGAAGCTGTTTCCACTGTTTTATTTAAGTATAATATTGAACTTTTAAAAGTTATTCATAAAAACATTGTGGACTCAAAAGAAGGAGAATATAATTTTACTTTTCCTGCGTTGGAAGCCGGATTAACCCTTAGAAATGTCTCCATCATCTTAAATTTTTATAAAATAAGAATTATTATAACAGGCTCAGAACCTTTTAAGGGGCTTAACAGTGAAATAAAATATTTTTTTGATTGGAATAAATGTAAAAACTTTGATAAAAAAAAGGAAGTAACAGACCTTTATGAGGTATGCAAACTCCCTCAGATAAAAAAAGATGATTTGATTGCAACTATTTTTGAGCCTGTAAAAAGCGCTCCCGGTGTAGATGTTTATGGCGCCAGGATACCTTCAAGGCCAGTGAATGATATTAATGTAAAATTTACAGATGTCTGTTTTGAAAGATACTTGCAGCCTGAAACCCAGAGGTTTGTAATTGATGTAAGGGCTGAAAAAAACGGTGTGTTGCTCTGTGAATTCAGGAAAAAAAGATTAACTGATATTATCACAAAGGTATATATATGGGATAAGATTAAATTAAGAGATATTGAAATAAATAAATATTTTTTTAAGACCAAACCCATTAAACTTTCCTGCGCCCCTGAGATTGAGATACAGGGCAATCTGTCGGGTAATATTATTTTTAATTGTGAAGATAATATAGCAGTCACAGGCACAGTGGATTGCCTTGAAATAAATGCGGGAAATAATGTAAAGGCAAATATAGTCAGAAATACTAAAATAAATGCAAATAAAGTGGTTGATATAAATACTGTCAATAACTCAGAGATTATTTCCAAACAGGCAATAAGGGTTTATAGAAATTTATTAAATTCCATTCTGAGATCACATCTCGTAGTGGTAAATTCAAAGGTAATTTCGTATATTTTATGCACTAATTCTGATATTTATGCAAATCAGCTTATAATGAAAGGCATATCCGTCAGGAATAAATTTATTATAATTTTAGGACACGATTTATTTAACAAGATTAATAAATTCAATTCAGACATGGAAAAGACAAAAAAGGAAATAAATGAAGTTTTTTGTGAGATACAAACAAAAATAAATTTATTATTTGAAAAAATTAAAAATTTTTCTTTTGTTAAATCAGACTCAGGTCTGACTATCTTAGATGATTTGCATTTTATCTTAAATGCCATTTTAAGGGAAAACATATCAAATAAGATAAAAGAGGATCTTATAAACTGGATTCAACATAATAACATTGATTTTTATAACATAGCAAAATCATGCATGAGCCTTATATCTCTCATGGAAAGGCATATAAACTTAAAATTATTTATTGAAGACATAAATGAAAGTATATCCATGCTATCAGGGGAATTAAAGGGTATTAAGGCTGTTATTGCTGGTGAAGTAACCGGAAACGGAGTTTTAATAATCAAGTGTGATAAAGATGTAATGGAGCTGGACAATGTAGGTAAATTAAATCTGAGTCTTGTTTATGACGCTGAGAAACAAAAGCTTGTCACAATAAATTGATTTTTTGCAGTTTTTCCAATCTTTCAAACCATGTGGGGTCATTTGAAGATAATGTGAGTTTTCTTCCTTCATTTTCAAGTATTTCCATTTTTAAATGAAGTCCTTTATTCTTTTCAAGATCGTTAAGATATTCAGCCCATTCAATGAAAACAATTCCTTCTTCCAGATAATAATCATCAAGACCCACATCGCTTATTGATGTGTTTTCCCCAAGCCTATAGATATCTATGTGAAAAATTTTCAGCCTGTCTTTTTTGTATTCATTTATTATGACAAAGGACGGGCTTGAAACATATCTTTCATTAATTCCCATTGACTTTGCGATAAATTTTATAAGGGTTGTTTTGCCCGCGCCTATTTCACCGTGAAAAAGGATATAATCACCTTTATGAATCATATTTGCCAGAATTCCTGAAAAAAATTCAAGAGATTTTAAGTCATGTATCACAAATGAAATCTGCATTAATTTTCCGGAATTATTAGTCTGAACTGGGAACCTTTTGGTATATCATCATTAATTATCTCAATATTTATAAGATTTGCAAGGTCTTTGGCAAGAAAAAGACCAAGCCCCATGCCGTCGTCCTTTGTGGTATAAAAAGGCTGGAATATCTTGTCCTTTATGGTTTCTGAAATTCCTGTTCCGTTGTCGGTTATCTGCAATATTTTTTTGTTGTCTTTATGGTAAAGGGAAAATATCAATTCTGATGTCTGTGTCTGGGGATGAAGGGAATTTTGTGTGATTAAGAAGATAATATTTTTTAAGATATTAATGTCAGTATTTATAATAAAATCACCGGCAGAATCAATCATAATATTTATTTCAGGATGTAATGGCTTGGTTTCATTTTTTAATTCAATTAAGTATTGATTTATGTCAAAGGATTCCTTACTGATATTTTTTTGTTTGTAAATTGACACAATTTTATTGATTTTTTCTGAAATTTCCCGTGCCTGTAAAAAAATCTCATTAATATTTTGTGAAGTTGACTGATCTGAGTCCGCAAATTTTTTAGAAAGAAGTTGTGCCTTCCCTGCGAGTATCGCAAGCTGTGTTTTTAACTGGTGCGCCATTTGCGCTGTTATTTGACCTAAAATCGCAAATTTTTCACTTTCTTTTAGTTTTAATGCCATGAAATAGGTTTCTGACACATCCTGAATAAGTATGACATAATGATTATCAGTAATTTTCAGGTAATTTATCTGAAAGGCAAGATTATTATATATTAATGTCTTTGGACTTGATAATGTTATATCTGTTTCTTTGGTAATATTATCTATTATATCCTGATCGACATTAAAAACTTTTTTAATATCATTAAGATTAATCATGGTATTATTTTTATATTCAATTAATCCGATTTTGAGAAAATTGGCAACCTCAGTGAGTTTTTGGGTAGCCTGATAAGACTCGGCATATTTTTCAGATATCATGGATAATAATATATCCGATGAGGTTATATTATTTTTCGCATATGCAGCTAATCTTTTTTGATAATACATATATATGGATAATATGGTAAGAGACCATAATAGCGCCAGAATAGCTGTGAGTAAAATAAAATTAATTGTCATAGTTTTTCCTTAAGGACAAATAAGATAATGCCGTAATATTCATGAAAAATCATGTCTGTCATATAGAGATTTTCAGAAGATGGCCAGAGTGTCCATAAATTCCATCGGGGTTTTTGGATGTTATTTGAAGGAACGGGATATGCCATCATATTCAGATGGTTTGCGATCATCATGGATCTTTTCAGGTGTGAAGGTGATGTAACCAGATAGAAAGGCTCATCCCCTATGATTTTTTTTAGGTTTTGCAGATTTGAGAATGTGTCCGAAGACTGGGTTTCAAGGATTATATCTGTTTTTTTTAGTTTATTTCTGACAAAATTTTCTGCGACCTCTGCCTCAGAAACAGGACAACTATCCATAGGTTTAGCGCAGCCTCCTGAAAGATAGATTTTTTGCAGGCTTTTTTCATTGGCAATGTCAAGGGCTTTTATTAATCTAATTTTGGATACAGGCGATAACTGGTGATTATTCCCCTGTCCATAATCATATGTCACCCCGGCAAGGAGAACTGCGACTGATTTTATATTAGCATGGTCTGTTTTATCGGTTTTTATATCTGTAAGCGGCGTCAGAAGCATATAAGTGACAGGTGGAAAGGAAAATATAAAAAAAAGAAAAAAACCTGAAATTAATAATGATTCCCTGAGCATTTTATTTTTTTTTCGTAAATATAGTAAAATTGCAAGAAAAAAAACAAAAAGTATTATTGATGAAGGCAGAATTAAAAGCCCCAGTGTTTTTTTTATTAAAAAAGATAGAGAAATATTCATTTTTATGAAATCATTTTTTTTATAGTTATATTATTAAAATAAAGTTTCAAATTATTGGTATTTAAATTGCATTTTCTTTTCAGCATTCATTAAAATATTTATAAATTTATAAAAAGAAAAATTATGTCAGTTTTATCTAATATCTATTTTTTTAATAAAAAAAGCAAGTATTTTTTGTTTTTATGCCAGTGTCTAATATTTTTTATTTTTAGCCTTTGCGGGGAGTGTTTCTGCGCTGAGAAAGACCTTGAAGCGCTTTTAACCAGGATTAATCCTGTTGTGGAAAACCTGTACGGCGACACCATACCCAATGACAAAGTGGCAGAAGCAACAAATTTATTGAGAAGATTTCTGTTTAAACATCCTGAAGGAGAAAATAAGCCAATTGTTTACTATTACCTTGGTCTTGTGTATATGAGGGCTAAGATGTATCCTGAAGGATTTTCTTACTGGAAAATAGTTCTGGAGGATTTTCCTGATTCAAAGGCTGCCCTTGACACCATTAATACAATTAATGAAATAGACAGAAAAGGTATGAAAAATGATATGCTGGTTAATTTTTTAAATAAAACTCCTGATAACTACCTTGGACATACACTCGCATGGGTTTTCCTTGCACAAAACTCATTAAAAGAAGGCAATACCAAGGATGTGGAAGATCAGTTGTCCTTTATTGAATCCAACAAGCCGGAACTCTTTATTGATGTTCCCATATTATACTCATTAAAAGGCGATCTGCTTTATATAAACGGGGATATAGAAGGCGCCAGAGACAATTGGGTAAAATATGCTAACCTTATAGATAATAAAAAGAAAAGAATAGCTGTTTTTTTTAATGTGGGAAAGGCGCTTATGGATAAAAATCCATCTGAATCAAAGAGATACTTTTTGCTTGTTCGAAATATTGGTCTTGAAAGCCCTGAAGGTTTTTCCACAAATTTTAAGATTTCAAAATTAAATTTAATTCAGGAAAAGAGTCTTGAGGGACTGGTTGAAGAAAAAAGAGAACCCCTTGATTATGCCAGATTACAGGACAGACTTAGTATCCTTGAAAAAAGTTTTCCGGGTCATCCCCTTAAAACAGAATCTTTTTTTGATTATATGGATATTTTATCCTTAAATGACAGGGTTTTTGAAAGTTTTAAGGTTATGGATGATTTTATAGGAAAAAATACCTTTGATAATAATGAGATTAAGAAGCAGTTGCTTTCTGTGATTGTCAATAATTTGACTGCGCTTCAGTCAAAAGATGTTAATATGACGATACTTAAAGATATCAATGGAAAATTACTGGAGATACGGGGGAAACTAAAGAACATTTTTGGAAAGATTCCGGATGAAGCTGAAAACGGTATATTTAATTCATTTATCAGGGAATTAAAAATGATTCATGAAAATAATCTTAATCTTGAGACTATTGAAAAAACAAAGCAGATACAAAGGGATTTCCCAGAGAAGAAACAAGAAATGCCATATAATCTTGCTAAAAGCGCCCTTTTAAAATATGATGAAGCGCTTATTGATGACAAACCTTTGCAATTGCTTAATTTCCATTATAATAATAAAGATACTCTGGAATTTTTTAATTCACCTGAACATCTTGCTTTTGTTGGTTCTTCATGGGTAAAACTTGGGGTTTCTGAACAGGCTCAGATAAATTTTTATGATTCCTATACTCAAAAGCCTGATTCTGTTGTCCTTGCCAAATGGGGAGACGCAGCCTTTAAAAGTATGGATTTTATGGTGACAAAGTCAATAATTAATACATATGAAAATAATTATTCCAATAAAACTGATGATCCTGATTTTATGTGGCTTAAATACAGATTTTCTCACAGATTAAAAAAATGGGATGATTTTTTTAGGGTTGGTAAAAATATTATTGATAAAAATCTTGCCGGACAATTTGAGCCTGATTTTTCAAACAGATATTTAGACGGATCTATTCAAACCGCAAAATGGAATGAGGCAAAAGAATTATATAAGAAGATAGAAAGCAACCTGACAGAACCTGATAAAAAGATGATTTTAAGAAAATGGGGTGATTATGCCTTATTAAACAATAATATTGAAGAGTCTCTAAGAATTTATGAAAATCTTACTGCAATTTCAGATAAAGAGCCAAAGGATATGGTGAGATATTTTATGGCGCTAAGGCTCAAGGGCTCTCAGGATAAACTCCTCGAAGGCCTCAAAAACTATGATGTCAAAGATGGTTTCTGGAAGGATACCCTGGATACAATACGTTCGGATGAGGAAAAATTAAGAGAATTATCCGGTAAAAAAATATGATTATAATCTTTTTTTGTAGACGAGGAGTTGATGAAGCAGGAAATTAAAATTTTTCTATATTATGAAGGCGCTGACAAGGGACAATTATTAACTTCTCTGACTAATTCAGGTTATAAAATTTACACACATGCTGACCTTCAAACAGTAATAAAAAGCCTTAAGAGTCAAAGATATGACGCTGCTATTCTTTCATTTAATCCGGATGATACGCAAAACATGGAATTTATAAGCTGGATTGAAAAAAAGGAACAAAATTTTGATATACCCATGATATTTATTGCCGGTCATCCAAAGATTGAGGATGCAATAAAATTAATGAGGCTTGGGGCGGCGGATTATCTTTTTTCGCCGGTTGATATTAATAAATTGCTTTTTGTTTTGAAAAATTCACTTGATGCGGCAACTGTTTGCAGCGCAAAAACCAACTCCAGGGATGAAGATATTGCATCAGACCAATATAAAATAATCACCCAAAGTCCTTTGATGCAAAAAATACTCATTCAATCCCAAAATATTGCAAAAAGCAATGTGCCTGTGCTTATAACAGGTGAAAGCGGAACAGGCAAGGAACTTCTTGCCCGTTTTATACATAATCACAGTGACAGAAACAAAGAGCCATTTATTGCGGTTAATTGCGCCGCGCTTCCTGAGACGCTTCTTGAAAGTGAGCTTTTCGGATATGAAAAAGGGGCATTTTCCGGCGCAACCTCAAGGAAACCCGGAAAATTTGAGATTGCTAACCACGGAACGCTTTTGCTTGATGAAATATCCGAAATGAACGTGACATTACAGGCAAAATTATTAAGGGTGATACAGGAAGGTGAAATTGACAGGCTGGGCGGGACAAATCCTGTAAAGGTTGATGTAAGAATTATCACCACCTCAAACAGGGACATGGAAGAAGAGATAAAAAAAGGAAATTTTCGCTCAGACCTTTACTACAGAATAAATGTCATACCTTTTAAACTGCCATCTCTCAGGGAAAGAAAAGAGGACATTCCTATTCTTGCCATGTTTTATCTTGATCAGTTTTCAAGGAAGTATCAAAAAAAAGGTATGGTATTTGCTAATGATGTAATTGAAAGATTTGAAAAAATGAACTGGCACGGAAATATAAGAGAACTAAGAAATTTTATAGAGAGGGCGCTGCTGCTATCAATGGATAATGTGATTACATGGAATGATGTTTGCGGGGATTTTTTAATATCTCAGGGAAACGAAAATGAAATACCTGAATGCAAACCTGATGAATCCGACACATTTACCACCATATCCGAGATGGAAGAGAGTCTTATAAAAAATGCCCTCGCAAAAACCCAGGGAAACCGGACGCATGCCGCAAGGCTTCTGGGTATCAGTGTGAGAACATTAAGGAATAAACTTTCCGAATACAGGCAAAAATGGGGGATAACTCTATGAAAAATTTGATAAACGATACAATGCTTACTCTAAAAAAGGCTATGCAGGTAAGATCTAAAACAAATGATATTCTTGCCTCAAATATAGTAAATATGGATACCCCCGGATATGAGGCAAAAGATGTGCCTTTTGAAAAGATAATGCAGCAGCATCTTAATAAGCCCAAATCAACAATCCTTGCGACAAAGGATTTTCATCAGTATGACACAAATAATCTTCAGCTTGCAAGGACAAATAACGCGCATTTTGACATAAAAAATGATATTTTTGACGGAAATTTTATTGAGATTTCCACAGAAAGAGGAACTCCGAATAACGTTGATATTGATGTTGAAATGGCAAAAATTGCAATGAATAACCTTGAATATCAGTCTCATGTTAATTCACTTATAAAGCAGTTTGATCTTTTAAAGACAGCGATAACCGAAGGAGGCGCAGGATAATGAGTTTTATGGATGCCATTAAGATTTCCGCTCATGGCTTGAGCGCTGAAAGGACAAGAATAAATGTGACAAGCATGAATCTTGCCAATGCAAGTGTGACAAGAACCATTGACGGTGGGCCTTACAGGGCAAAGTCAGTGGTTTTTAAGGCTGTTCCTTATAATGAAATCAGAAAACAGGAAGACAGAACGCAAAACAGTATAACACCCCTTGAACCCATGAAGTCACCTTTTGACACAGAGCTTGAAAAGGAAATGAATGCCCTTTCGACCGTAAAGGTTGACGCTATTGTGGATGATCCTGAACCTTTTAAAGAGGTGTACGACCCAAGCCATCCTGATGCAGACGAAAATGGAATGGTAAAGCTTCCAAATGTTAATATGATGGAGCAGATGGTTGACCTTATGAACGCCTCCCGCGCCTTTGAGGCAAATGCAACAGCCATTGACACCGCCAAGCAGATGGCAAACAAGACAATGGAGCTTTTGAGATAAAAGAAGTTTTAAGATTTAAGTAGTGACAGGTCGTGACCTGTCCTGAAAATTATAAAAAATATTGAGGTAATTATCATGACAATAGATAAAATAGGAACTGGCGGCATTAATTTACCGGGTAATCTTAATGTAAAGGAAAAAGGCGCAAGTAATTCAAATTTTAATGATGCGCTGGAAAATGCCCTTTCATCAGTGAATGACAAGTTGGTTCATGCCGATAATCTCACCCAGAAAAAGGCAATGGGCATGGACGTTGATCTGACTGAAAATATCCTTGCAATTCAGGAGGCGGACATGTCTTTCAGGCTTTTGTTACAGGTTAGAAACAAGCTTATGTCTGCAAATGATGAGATAATGAGGATGCAGTTCTAAAAGTTTTTAATTTTATTATATTTGAGGTTTTATTATGGCCACACCTGCAGAAGTATTGGAACAGATAAAGGCATTATACGAAAAGCTTACCCTTACCCATAAGCTTATTGGCGCTGGCGCTCTAATTCTTATAATTGTAGCCATCACAACGTTTGTCCTTGTAACAGGACAGGTAAAATACAGGACGCTTTACACAGATCTTGCCGTTGAAGATGCAGCGGATGTGGTGACATGGATTAAAAATGCGGGGATACCCTATAAACTTCTGAAAGAAGGCAGCACAGTGCAGATTCCTGAAGAAAAAATATATGACACAAGGCTTGCCCTTGCAAGCGCAGGACTTCCCAGGAAAAGCGGCGTTGGCTATGAGCTTTTTGATAAAACAGGTCTGGGAACAACAGATTTTGTATATCAGGTGAATTATCAAAGGGCTATGCAGGGCGAAATTGAAAGGACAATTCAGAGATTTCCCCAGGTTAAAAGCGTGAGGGTTCACTTAGCTCAACCAAAGGAGACACTTTTTATAAGTGAAAAAAAAGAGCCTTCAGTGTCTGTTGTTATTGAATTTAAAAAAAATGAGACCCTCACATCTGATCAGGTAAATGGTATAATACACCTTGTGGCAAGCGCCATTCCCAAGCTTAAAAAAGAAAACGTCTCGGTGGTTGACACACAGGGCAATATCTTAAATACTGAAGAAAAGCCCGCGGAAAAATTTGCTCATTTAACTAATGCCCAGCTACTTTACCAAAAAAAGATGGAGGATTATTTTAAACATAAGATACAGTCCATGCTTGATGGCGCCCTTGGAGAGTCAAAATCAGTCGCAAGGGTTTCGGTTGAACTTGATTTTGACGAGAGCCAGATAAGTGAAGACCGTTATAATCCTGATGAAACAGCGGTAAGGAGCGAGCAAAAGCTTTCTGAGACAGATTTAGTTGATTCAGAAGGTGGCATTCCCGGTGTAAAGGGCGGTCTTGCAGATAAGCTCCAGGGTAATGCCAATGTGAAACAAGGACCCTCAATAACAAGGCAAAAAAAACAGGATACTGCAAATTATGAAATTTCAAGGGTTCAAAAACAGGTAAATTCTGCCCTTGGAAAGGTAAAAAGGGTTTCTGCCGGTGTTATTGTTGACGGCGTCTATAAAAAAGAAGGCAAGGAAATGAAATATCAGTCAAGATCAGCCGAAGAGCTTAAAGGTCTTGAACAGATAGTGAAGGCAGGAATCGGCTTTAGCCAGGAAAGAGGCGATGAAGTAAGTGTGGTTAATATACCCTTTACCATTCAGCCGGAAAAAGTGGACATGTCATCTCTTTATACAACAGTAGGAGACAAAATTCTGACACCTCTTGTTTATCTCATAATTGTTCTTGTTATTATATTTTTTGTTGTAAGACCTCTTATTAACAAATATCTCTTCCCTGAGAAAAAGGTTGAAGAGGCTGTTCAGGAAGCGCTGCCTCCTGGTGAAGAGCTTCCAGAAGTTTTTGAAGGACCTAAACTGCCGCCACTTCCAGATATCAAGACACAGTTGCAATCCCTTGCAAGTGATTATCCTGAAAGGGCCGCAGCTTTGATAAAAATATGGCTGAGAGAGAAAGTTGACGAGGAGCCTTCAAATGCCTGATCTTGATCTTTCCAATCCCCAGGGTGTTTATAAGGCTGCAATTTTTCTCCTTACAATGGGAGATGAATTTACAACCAAGGTTTTTCAGCATCTTTCAGAACATGAGATTAAGGTTGTCTCATCCACAATGGCAAAGATAAAGCATATCCCCGGTGAAGCTGTTGAAAATATAATGAATGAAGTTGAAGAAAAAATGGCAATTGTCCAGGCAGGATTAAATATTCCTGTTGAAGAATTTTTAAAGAAAGTCATTTTTCAGTCAATGCCTAATGATAAGGCTGAAAAATTATACGAAGAAATCATGAAGCAGTTGTACCCTTCAACTTTTCAGAAATTAAGCAGTCTTGAGCCAAAGGTTATTGTTAATTTTCTTAAAAATGAGCATCCTCAAACCATTGCGGTTATTCTTTCCCATCTTGATCCTGTTTTTGCCGCGGATATTCTTGGAGCTCTTCCTGAGAACCTGCAGTCTAATGTAATGTTAAGAATTGCGCAGCTTGACAAGATAAGTCCGGATATTGTCGCTGAAATTGATAAAGTCCTTGAGGATGAGCTTTTTTCAGTTGAGATGAGCGATGCCAAAAAGGTTGGAGGAGCTGAAAAGGTTGCTGAAATACTTAATAATGTTGACAAAAATCTTGAAGAAAGCGTGCTTGAAAAGATAGAATCAGCATCTTCAAATCTTGCGGAAGAAATAAGGAAATTAATGTTCAAATTTGAAGACCTTATTGGTCTTGATAACACTGCAATTATACAGATATTAAAAGAAATAAGCACTGATGATCTAAAAATGTCATTAAAGGCTGTTTCAGATGAACTTAAGTTTAAGTTTTTCTCAAATATGTCTGAAAGGGCATCCCAGATGTTAAAGGAAGATCTTGAAATAATGGGCCCAGTAAGACTAAAAGATGTGGAAAACGCGCAACAGTCAATTATTAAAACCGCAAAAAGACTTGAACAGGAAGGAAAAATAATTCTTGCATCCAAGGGTGGAGGTGAAGAATTTGTCTAATATAATAAAAAAAAATAATGTCACCCATCTTTTGAAGATTTATTTTGAAGAAGAAGATTTATCAGATTCTGTTGATAAATCCTTTTTTTCTTCGTTATCAAGCCGTGTTACAAATGAAGAAAATAACGCCAGACAAAAAGAAGAAGATTTATTGAATTTTTATAAAAACCAGGCTGAGACATATAAAAAAGAGATGAACTCATTAAAAAAGGCGCTGGAAGAAAGCGCTGCCACTAACCAATCTCTTGGTGAAAAATTAAAAATAACAGAAGAAGAACTGAGAAAAATAAGAGAGGACGAGGCAAAAATATTTTCTGAAGCCAAAGAAACCGCCTCATGCATAATTAATGACGCCAAAATACAAGAGGAAAAAATCAGGCTGGATGCATACAATCAGGGCTTTGAAACAGGCAAAACACAAAGCGAAAAACAATGTAACGACATATATCTGAAAAAGTTTGAAGAACTTGAAAAGGTCATTGCAAGCATAAAAGATATGGGTAACAATTTAATTGTGGAGTATGAGGCAAAATTAATTCAGCTTGTTTTGACATTAGCCAAAACCATTGTAAAAAAAGAAGTTGATATAGATTCTTCCATTGTTAAAGATTGTATAAAAAATGCCCTTGAAGACATACTTGATAAAAGCATGGTCGTCATACATATAAATCCTGATGATTATAATATAATTAATGAATATCTTGCCAAACAATTTAAAACCCCCGGAAGTCCTGAAATTATCCTTTCCAGGGACGATAATATTCATAGGGGAGGCGCTCTTATTGAATCCAAGATGGGTGTTATAGATGTGACAATGCAGACAAGGTGGGAAATATTGGAAAAAATACTCGATAAAGCCCTTATTGAAAAAACTTCTTTGTCTCTTTATCATTAAAAGAGAATTATGTATAATTTTAATATTAACTTTGATTATTATACAAAAAAAATTGAGAGATTAAATCTGACAAGGAATTATGGCATAATAAACCGTGTCATAGGTATGGTCATAGAATCAAGGGGACCTGCTGTTCCTATTGGCGCTATTTGTGAAATTGAGCTAAGAGATAACAAGCGTCTTGCCATAGAATCCGTTGGTTTTAAGGATAATCAGATTTTATTCATGCCTCTTGGGGAAATGCGCGGTGTTGAGCCAGGCGGAAAGATTTTTTCCCTTCAAAATACTGCCGAGGTGGGGGTATCAAAAGAACTTACCGGAAGAATCCTGGATGGAATGGGAAATCCTATTGATAATAAAGGGATTATAAATTTTGAGAATTATTATCCTCTTTATGCCGAACCTCTTAACCCCATGGAAAGACCAAGGATCGCAGAGCCTCTTGATGTGGGTGTAAGGGCTATAAACGCCTGTCTTACTTTAGGAAAAGGACAGAGGATTGCCATTATGGCAGGCGCAGGCGTTGGGAAAAGCACTCTTCTTGGCATGATAGCAAAAAATACCAAGGCTGACCTTAATGTTATTGCCCTTATTGGTGAGAGGGGCAGGGAGCTTATGGATTTTATTCATAAAGACCTTGGACCTGAAGGTCTTGCCCGTTCCGTTGTAGTTGTTGCCACATCAGACCAGCCGCCTCTTATAAGAATGAGGGGGGCATATCTTGCAGTGTCAATCGCTGAATATTTCAGGGATCAGGGTAAGGATGTGCTTTTTATGATGGATTCAGTGACGCGTTTTGCCCTTGCCCAGCGAGAAGTAGGTCTTGCAATCGGTGAGCCTCCCACAACAAAGGGATTTACACCGAGTGTTTTTGCACATCTTCCAAGACTCCTTGAAAGGGCAGGGAGAAAGGCAGGAAAGGGAAGCATCACAGGTATATATACTGTTCTTGTTGAAGGAGATGACTTAAATGAACCTGTGTCCGATGCAGTGCGTTCTATTGTTGACGGACATATAGTATTAAAAAGATCCATAGCGCATCAGGGACATTACCCCGCGATTGATGTTCTTGAGAGTATAAGCAGGCTTATGAAGGACATATCAAAGAACGATCATATTGATGCTTATAAAAAGCTTATAAATGTCCTTGCAACTTACAGGCGTGTGGAAGACCTTATTAATCTTGGCGCATATGTGAAGGGTTCAAATGCAGAGATAGATTTCGCAATACAGAAGATTGAAGCAATAAAAACCTTTTTAAGACAGGATGTTAATGAAAAAATAACCCTTGAAGAGAGTGTAAAGCAGATAAAGGGGCTTTTTTAATAAATGGCTTTTAATTTCAGGCTTCAACCATTATTAAATCTTAAGGAACAAAAAAAAGAAATTCTGCAGATGGAGTTAGCCCAAAAAACAAAATATTACATGAAGTTACTCGGTGATCTTAAGGTTGTCAGAGACCAAAAAAATGCTTCAATGTTAAAATTTGATAATGATCTTAAAAAAGGAATTACTTCACATGAGTTGAGTTTTAACCTTGAGGTGATTAGTTTTTATAACACAAAGGAAATTTCCCATTTAAAGACTATATCTCTTTTTGAAAAAGAAATTTCCCAGCTAAAGAAAAAAATTTTAGATTCCCACAGGGAAGTTAAAATCATCCAAAAACTAAAAGAAAGAGACATGGAGAGATATACCGCCGAAGAATCAGCGCAGGAACAAAAACAAACAGACGAGTTAACAAATTTGAAATATGCAAGAAACATTTAAGAAATATTTAAGATTAGAATATATATTAAATTTTGTGGTGTCTTTAACGCTAATTAAGATTATCATCATGGCGCTTTTTGCGGTTTTAAATTTTAATATTGAGCTTATTGCCTCAACAATAGAAACTAATCAGGCCAATGCAAGCAAAATAGTAGAAAAAAAAATAGACTCTACATCTGAAAAACCTGCTGAAAAAAGTAAACCAGCAGAGCCGTCTCAGTCTGAGATACACCCTGAAATTATCAAGATACTTCAGGCAAAAAATTCCTATCTTAATTCAAAAGAAGAAGAATTTAAGGAAAAATCAAGAGATTTTGAACTTGTGCAGTCAGAAATTGAGAGTAGAATGAAGGCGCTTGAGGAATTGGAGAAAAAATTGGAACAGATTTCTGAGGAAATAGGACTAAAGAAAAAAGAAAAGCAGGAAGCATTAAAAAAACAACATGAACTTGACGAAAAAACAAGAAACGAAAGATTACAGTATCTTGCAGGTGTTTATAGCGCGATGGAACCTGGAAAGGCTGCGGAATTAATAAATTTAATGGACGTAAATGACGCCGCCAAGATATTTTCCCTTATGAAGACCAAAAAAGTAGCCCCTGTTATGGCGCAGATGAATCCGGAAAAGGCTTCATCCATTGCAAAGGCTTTAACCACAATAGCAGGAAAAAATCCTGCTGAAGATGATAATAAAACCAATGAATGAACTGGCAAAATCAGTAAAAGTTATATCAGATGCAGTGGATAAACTGCTTCTTGATAAAAAGGAAGTTTCAAAACTCGCCTTAATCTGTTTTTTATCAAAAGGGCATCTGCTTTTGGAAGATGTGCCTGGTGTGGGTAAGACAACCCTTGCCATTGGACTTGCAAGGTTATTGGGGCTTGATTTTGTAAGAATTCAGATGACAAGCGATTTGCTTCCCGGCGACCTCCTTGGCGTATCAATTTTTGATCCCCAAAAGGGAGATTTTGTCTTTCACAAAGGACCTCTTTTTACTTCCCTTGTGCTTGTTGATGAAATTAACAGGGCATCTCCAAGGACACAGTCTGCGCTTCTTGAGTCAATGGCAGAAGGTCAGATATCTGTGGACGGCATAACCTACAAATTGCCAGCCCCTTTTTTTGTAATCGCAACACAGAATCCCGCTGAGGAAACCGGTGTTTATCCCTTGCCTGAAAGCCAGCTTGACAGGTTTATGATGAGGCTTGTTGTGGGTTATCCCTCTGAAGGCGCTGAGCGTTCCCTTATACGGGGTGATTTTAATCCTGAGAATATAAAATGTGATTTTTGTATTGATGAGATAAAAAAGCTTATGCAAAATGTATCCGGCGTTTTTTTAAGCGATGAAATTGTTAACATGATCCTTGATATTGTGCACCTTTCAAGGAATCACAAAATGATAAACCTTGGGATATCTCCAAGGGGCATGATGGCGATTAAAATCTGTTCCCAGTCTCATGCCCTTTTATCAGGAAGGGATTATGTTATTCCCGGAGACTTAAAAGAGATAATTATCCCTGTGATCTCCCATAGGATTGTCCCAAGTGAAAATATTGACAGGCTTACAGTAGCGCAGACACTTGTGAGTGAAGTGTGGGCTTTTTAGAAAAAAGTATTTCCTATTTCAAAAAAAAATCTTTTTTCAAAGAAAAAGTCTCAGTAAAGCTCAGAGTTTCCGGATGGGTCTATATTTTTCTTACCCTTGCCCTTGGTTTTACCGCAGTTAACAGCGCAAATAATGTCACATACCTTATTGTCTCGATACTTCTGTCCATTATGTCTGTTTCAGGTGTTTTTGCCCTTATAAATCTTTCTGGAATTGAGATAATTCCTCAAAAACAGGTTGTTTTTACTGCAGGAAAGGAAGGATTTATCGGTTTTATAGTAAAAAATAAAAAATTTATACCTTCCCTTATCCTCGATATTAACTTAAAGGAAATAGCAGGCGGCTTGCCTTTTGTTTCAGGTAAGAAATCAAATACAGTCTGGCTTAAATGGCTGCCTGAAAAAAGAGGTGTTTTCAGATTTGATAGCTTAAAATCAGGTTCATCCTTTCCTTTTGGATTTATATGGAGGGGTATGACCAAAAAAATTGATTTGAAAGTTATGGTTGCCCCGGCTCCGTATGAGTTTGAACTGCCTCTTTATCTTGGACCTAAAGGACAATCAGGACAAATTACAGGTAGGGGGACAGGGGACTGGATAGGTATAAGAAGTTACAAAAAAGGCGAGGCAATAGGAAGTATTGTCTGGAAAAAAGTTGACTGGAGTTACAGAGAACTTCAAAAGATTCCATCTCCTTATCCTTCGCACCATCTTGCGGCTGAGGAGATAATGATGGTTTTTGATATAAATCATCCCATGATTCAGGGCTTTGATACAGAAAAGAAACTTTCAATATTAAGATACTGGCTTGATCATGCCTGTCAATCAGGAAGACAGTGGGAACTAAAACTTGGAGAAAGACATACAAAAGGAATTGGAAAATCAGGTTATAATGATGCCCTGATACTCCTTGCCCTTTACAATAAAGAAGAAAATGAGAATAAATATCTTTAATCCCCTTATTGTTACCCATATATTTTCGGTATTAATCGGACTTATTGTAATAATATCACTTTACAGCATCCTTGACCCTTTTATTGTGATATTATGGTCAGGATTGACCCTTATAGGAGTTATCAGTGTGCTGAAAGGTCGTTTTGAATTATTAAACCCAATTCTCAGGTTTATTCTTGCGCTTACGCTTGTTTTTTTCGTTATTATTATAAATGTAGAAAAAAACTGGCAGGTTGTGCTTGCATTTGTTCTTGTGGTTTTGCTTGGGATAAAGTCCCTTGAGCTTAAAAAACAAAGGGATGTCTTTCAGATTACAGGTCTTGCTGTTCTTGGTATTGGAGTGGCATCTTTTTTGCGATTTGATCTCATGCTTGGTATTTTTCTTCTTCTTGTCCTTGTTTTTTCAATTATCCTTATGTTGTGGCAACATATTGTTGATTCTGTTGATACAAAGCTTTTTAGCGAAAAAAAGTGGTTTAATCTCTTTGTTAAATTTTCTTTTTCTACATCTTTTTTAATTTGTCTGTTTATTTTGCCGCTTTCATTTTTTTTCTTCTTTCTGCTTCCGAGAAGTTTCACTCCGTTATTTAAGGGACAATCTGGCTTTAATGTAACCAAAACAGGTTTTAGTTCAAAGATGTCTCCGGGACAGATGTCCGAGATAGTTTTAAGTGAGGAGGTGGCATTCAGGGTAAAAATAGAGCCCAAGCCTGAAAATCCAAAAAATCTTTATTGGCTTGGCGCAACATTATGGGGAACAGACGGTGTTGACTGGGTTCCCGCCAATCCGGATCCCCCTGAGTTTAAGCCTTTTTCCGGTAAAAATCCCCCGACTTCCAATGCCATTGTCAGTCAAACAATTACACTGCCTGCCAAGGACGAACCTTTTCTTTTTTCATTATGGTATCCTGTGCGCGTAGATTTATTAAGAGGGATTCAATATTTCAGGGATGGAACACTAAAGTTAAACTATCCCATAAATATTCCAATAAGATATATTGTATATTCTTCTGAAAGGGTTAATGATACGGGTATCACCCTGAATGAAAAAAAATCAGGTCTTTTTATCCCTAAAAATCTGGATGATAAGGTCAGTGAGCTTGCTATGGAGCTTAAGGGAGATTCTGTTGATCCCCTTGAAATTGCCCGTAAAATAGAAATATATCTTAAAAAACCTCCATTTAAGTACAGTCTTAAAAGCCCTGTGGGTTTTGAGTCAGGACAAACCTTATCTGATTTTCTTATAAAAACAAAAACAGGATATTGTGAGCTTTATGCAGCTTCAATGACGATTTTGTTAAGAATGTCAGGTATTCCTGCAAGGGTGGCAGTAGGATACAGGGGAGCCGAATATAATCCTATAGGGGAATACTGGGTGGTAAGGGAAAAAAGCTCACATGCATGGGTTCAGGCATACATTCAGGGAAAGGGATGGATGAATTTTGACCCTACACCTTCAGGCTTATTGGGTGATTCCCAGATAATTGATCCTATTTTAAGAAGCTTGCAGGAAAACATGGAAATTTCTGATAACAGGAGGATTTGGGACTGGCTTCAATGGCAATGGACAAATGTTATTATTGACCTTACTCCTGAAAAGCAAAGAGTTTTATGGCGTGAAGCAGGCGCAAGGGTCGGAAAGGTTTTTCAGGAAAGCGATTTTAGGAGATGGAACTTTTCTGTTGAGAAAATAAAGATAAATTTTAAGGATATCATGATATTTGCGCTTTTTTTCATGATTTCTTTCTTTATTATATATTTTTTTAAAAGAAAAGGTATTGTTTTCTTTAAATTCAGGAATCATGAAAATTCGCTCAGAAGAAAGGCAATTTCAAGACTTATACGAACCACTCCGGTAAAAGGAAAGTATTTTTATCCCGGCAGGGAATATGTCTATCTGAACTGGTGGAAAACCAACCATCCGGAAAAATACGAAAAGATTTGTGAGTTATATTATTTGCAGAGATACGGCGCAAATCCTTCAGGGGAAACTGATGAGGAACTTAAAAAAATGCTGGTAAGGTAATAAATTTAATAAGAATTTGTTTTTATTAATGAGTGAGGTTTATTTTTGCTGTCTATGGGATTTGTTTTTTTTTGCTGCTTAACAACATAACACTTTGCCAGACCAATAATAATTTGT
This sequence comes from Desulfobulbus propionicus, assembly GCA_020720325.1. Classification (GTDB taxonomy): domain Bacteria; phylum Desulfobacterota; class Dissulfuribacteria; order Dissulfuribacterales; family DYOW01; genus DYOW01. The sequence goes on along the minus strand of DYOW01000022.1, from coordinate 10,020 downwards.
TTTAGAATATTTATAAAATGTCTGAACAAATGATTTCCAGA
>DYOW01000022.1:0-9879 GCA_020720325.1 Desulfobulbus propionicus | reverse complement strand
TCTGACGATAACGGTAGAAATTGAGATGAAATATTCTGATGAACTTCAAAAATTAGAAAAGGAAGAACAAATGCCATACAACACCAGAAAGGGTAGCCTATCCCATTCCCTTTATTTCCTTAAAGGCAGTGCAGGTCTTTCTCTTTTCCATAGGGCAGTTTATTATATTCCAGCATGGTGTGTATTGCATGAGTTTTTTTATGCCGGCAATGCTAATTCCCTGGTCGTGAATCATTGATCTTATGCAGGATACCCACTGCAGGTCATTTACTGAATAAATTCTTTTCTGACCTTTTTTTAAGGGTGCAATAAGTCCTTCGATTTCATAAATTCTCAAAGTTCTTGGATTGATATTTAATAATGTTGCGGCTGTGCCTATGGTTAAAAAAGGTTTTTTGGGATCTATTCCCTTAAAGGAAGTAAAAATATTGTCAGTATTTCCCATTTCCAGATTTTCCCGGATTAAATCACTTTCAGAATATTTCATTTCCTGTGTGATATTTTTTCCAGTTTTCATATTTTTACCCTCCTGCAAGGAAAACTAATTAAAATAAAATTTTGGAGAGGGAAATCCCTCTCCTTTTTTGATAAATTATTAATGATGACCGCTGTTTTTTAATACTTTTCCGAATATGCGTTCGCCAGCAAGGAAACCAAAGAGTGTCAGGGCAATTCCGCCCATAACAACCATTAATTCACCACCTGATGGAACATAGCCAAGATAATTTGGAAGACTATCCCAGCCATAAAAAACAGGTGTCTGTTGTCCTGTCACAACAAGATCATATCTCTGGAAGAATGCGCCAACAAGAACCATTAAGCTTGCGCTTGCCATAGCGGTGATATTTTTCATCTGTGTAAAAAGAAGGATGGCAAGAGGCAGTATCATGCCTATTAAGGTTTCAAAGAGCCAGAAATTAGTTGCAAGCGGACCACTAACAATATTGTTAAAGGCAATCTGTCCCATTTCTGTTCCACCAACCATGAAAGAGATCATTCTCCAGGTAGTCGCAACAGCAAGAAGGAATATCATCATGGCAAGGATTTTCCCGGCGCTTCTTATACCTGCCATTGTATGTTCATCAGCTTCGGTATTTCTGAATTTATTGGCAAGATATGTAAAAAGAATAATTGCAGCGGCGCCGCACATCACAGCAGATGCAAGAAAGTAAATAGGAAGCTGAGCTCCGTACCAGAATGGACGGGCAGAAAGGGTGGCAAAAACAGCGCCGAGATTGGTATTTGCGCCAACTTCAGCAATGGCTCCAACTGAACCAAAAGCAAGGGCAATGCCAAATCTGCCAAACAGAATCGCTCCAAATTCAACGATCATGCAGGCAACAGCAAGACCATATAATGTTCCCATCCACCAGATATTTGATGTTAAGTTAGGAGATATAACATTATATATTAACATCCTCCAGGGGCTTACCAGTTCAAGTCCAATAATGGCAAAGCCGGACATTATTGTGACGATTGAAAGGAAAACCGCCCTGTTTCCAAGGGAAGCAAGGGGTGTGCCGCCGAATGCGTGTCCAAGGGCAGCGATTACGCAAAGACCTGTTGAGGTGATTGCAAAAAAAGCATAGCTTGAGATTAAAATTCCCCATGGCACTTCTCTTGTGACAGCATACAAATGTTCGTGTCCAACGAAAAATGCAGAGACCCCTACACCAAGGCCAATTGCTGTTAAAACAAGCATGGCAAGTGTAAGTTTGTTAAAGGTTGGTTTGGCAAGGGTGTTATCCATTAGCCCCGCAATGGAAAGTGTGTTAGCCATAGTGTCCTCCTGACTATTTATTATTTAAATTTTTTTTATAGATATTTTTAGATTTTATGAGATAATACAGGCTTTAATTCCATTGCCTTTTCATCCTGTGGGATTGTAAAAAGAGTAGGAATTACGGCAAATACTGAGAATGGGCCACTTATGATAAAGAGTAAAAAGGTTATTGAAAACCAGAGGGCTTCTTTGATATTTTGGTTTTTCATATCTTTTATAAAGGGGATTTGAAACTTTGTTTTCATAGTGTTTCTCCTTTTTTTTTATTAAAATTAATCCCAACCCTGTCCGCCAACAGGATTGGGAAGCGATTATGTTTCCCTTTTTGGGGAGTCTGTCTGCTTGCTTATCTATAATGCATTCTTTGTGCCTTTTTTATGGCTAAAAATTTTCCCATAAAAAACATCAAGATTAACAATAAGTTGGAAATTAAAATTACTTTTTGAGAGAAAAATCATGATGTTTTTCCATGAAATCAACCATAAAAATAGACTATTTTTTAGTCAGAATGTTGTTTTTAAGGGCTAATTTTTAGTTATAAGTTTAGTATATTGTTTTAATTCAATATTTTTTTTATTTTAGCTTGGAATTTTCTGTTTTATTTTGCATCTAAAAATTTTTTGGGCTAAAAATTAGTCAAAAATTATTTATAATCAAATTTTATCTCCCAAAATATAACTAAGTTATAAACTATAATTTATATGTTTATTGCTATTTTAATGTTCAAAAAAACTTGACATTTTGATGTATATATTGTATTAATATATCTAATTAAATTTTTAAAAATAAGGAGGTGATAAAAGACGCCTTAAAAAATGTCCATTGTTAATGAGCCCGCCAGCTCGTTTTCTCAGATGGTTCTTAAAAAAATAAAGGGGTAAAAAAATGGAAGCGATTATGTTTATGCTTTTTTGGTTTGGTGGAACAATAATCCACACATTCTATGATCTTAAAGTAAAACCTGTTATTCAAAGAAAAAAAGATGACTGGGGTGAAAATTTTAATTAATTAAGGGTTATTAAAATTTAAAAATTAAAATAATAATAAAAGGAGTCTGTCAAAAATGTCTGAAATCGAAAATTCGCAACGCGTTGAAGCAGCGATTGACACAACTGCTGGTCTTTCCATTGCCGGAAGTCTTCCCTATAACATTGCAATCGCAGTTTTTGGTTTTCTTGCAGCCGCAGGGGTTGCATTTGGTCTTCATGCAATGCTTGTAGGTCAGGAGCATGTCTATGGTGTTACCCGTGAGATTCCATGGGGTCTTCTCATTTCAACATATGTATTTTTTGTTGTCACTTCCACAGGACTATGTCTTGTCTCATCAATCGGCCATGTTTTTGGCAATCAGGCCTTTATGCCAATAGCAAAAAGGTCAGTTTTTCTTGCAATAGCCACCATTATAAGCGGTTTTCTTGTAATTGCCTTTGAAATTGCAAATCCCTGGAGAATGGCGATTTACAATGTGATTTCTCCTAATCTTACCTCCAATATCTGGTGGATGGGCACACTTTATGGCGCTTATCTGTTTTTTATGTTAATAGAATTTGCCCTTCTTCAGCTAAACAGACATAAACTTGCCGGAATTATGGGTTTAATGGGTGTAGTTGCAGGTATTGCGGCGCATAGCAATCTTGGAGCTGTTTTTGGTCTTCTTCATGCCCGTGAATTCTGGTACGGTCCTTATATGCCAATTTACTTTATTGCATCTGCCATGATGTCAGGATGCGCGGCTATTCTTTTTTTCACATACGCCGCTTATAAGGCAAATGGCTGGCAGATGAGCGAGGATATGAAAAAATCCCTTTCCGCAACAGGAAAACTTGGCATACTTCTTATTTCAGTAATTCTTTTCTTTACCTCATGGAAGACAATAGCAGGTATCGCAGGGGATCCTCCAGGAAAAGCAGAGGCAATGGCAGCCCTTTTGAAAGGTGAATTTGCCTTTAATTTCTGGACAGGTGAAATCCTTCTTGGCATGGTTATTCCTTTAATTATGATCCTTGTGACAGGCGCTAAAAATATGAAGGCAATGTTTCTTGCCGGAGCCATGTCAATGGTAGGTATCTTTATCATGCGTTATGACCTTGTGGTTGTGGGTCAGATTGTTCCTCATTTACATGAAATGAATATAACAGATTTTGGTCATTATTTCTCTTATAGCCCTTCTCTTCATGAGTGGATGGTTACCATAGGCGGTTTAAGTCTTTGCGCAATGCTCTTTCTGATGGGTGAAAGATTTTTTAAGGGACATGTATCAGAGAGCCATTAAAAAAAAACTATTAAAGAGGGGGCTGTAATGAAAAAAGGTCAAAACCCCATAAAAAGTGTTTTACCTCAGTCTGACCTCCCTGTTTTTACAATAGGTGTGGTTGCAAAGATGCTTGGCGTGCATCCAAGGACTCTTAGAATATATGAGGCGGAAGGTCTTATAAAACCCAATTATATTGGCACAAGAAGACTGTACTCCCAGGATGACGTTCAATGGCTGAATTGTCTCAGAAACATGATACATGAAGAAGGAATAAGCATTCCGGGGCTTAAAAGACTTCTGGAGCTTGCGCCTTGCTGGAAAGTCTCAAAATGTTCTGATGATATTTATGATACTTGTTCTGCCAAGGTTGATTTTTCTTTGCCTGTGTGTAATAAATGTGGTAAAAACTGCCAGGAAGAGTAAAATATTAAGGGACAGCGCAAATGCTGTCCCTTTTAAGCTTTTTTATTATTATTATTCTTCTTCTGTCATTTCTATTTCATATTCTCTTATCTTTTTCCTCAGGGTGTCTTTGCTCTTAATGCCAAGCTCCCTGCATGTTGCCATGATTTTTCCGTTATTTCTTTGTAATGACCTTTTAATAAGTATTTTCTCAGCCTGTTGAATTGTCATTGGTTCATCGCAGATATTAAGCTCATTATTTCCAGTCTTTTGTACAAGATTTTCAGGAAGATGCCTTGGCGTTATGAGGTCATGGTGGCATACAATAAATGTATATTCTATAATGTTTTCAAGTTCCCTGATGTTTCCGGGATAATCATATCTCAGAAGGATATCCATTGCCTCAGGGGTTATGCCTTCAATTGCCTTTTCTTTAATGGTGTTAAATTTTTTTATAAAATGTTCCACCAGAAGGGGTATGTCATCTTTTCTTTCCCTTAATGGCGGAAGCAGGATATTTGCCACATTTAATCTGTAAAAAAGGTCTTCCCTGAATTCACCTTTGGTGACAATATCTTTCAAATCTTTGTTTGTGGCGGCAATGACCCTGACATTAGCCTTAATCGTTTTATTTGAGCCAAGGGGTTCATATACCCTCTCCTGTAAAAATCTGAGGAGTTTAACCTGCAATGAATGGGAAATATCCCCTATTTCATCAAGAAAAAGCGTGCCGTTTTCAGCCGCCGCAACCTTTCCTTCCCTGTCTTTTTTTGCGTCAGTAAATGCCCCTGCCTTATATCCGAAAAGCTCTGATTCAAGGAGTGTATCTGGAATTGCCCCGCAGTTTATCGCAATAAAAGGGTCTCTGTGTCTTTTGCTAAGCCCGTGAATTGCCCTTGCAATAAGCTCCTTTCCTGTGCCGCTTTCACCTAATATCAGCACATTACTGTCGCTTCTTGAAATATCAGGCAGAATTTCCAAAATTTTGATCATGTTTTTGCTTTTAGTGACAATATCTGCAAAGGAAAATCTCTGTGTCACCTGTTTTCTAAGGCTGGTAATCTCTGATATATCCCTGAATGTCTCAACAGCCCCAAATATTTCACCATTGCTGTCAAAAAGAGGAGAGGCATTGATTTTAACAGGTATTCGTTTGCCGTCTTTTTTTTGTATTGTGATGGAGCGGTTCAACACAGGACAATGGGTCTTTATGCAGATGCCCACAGCGCAGTTTTCTCCGCATATACTCGACTTAAAGATATCGCTGCATGTTTGTCCAAGGGCATCATCTGCCTTATAGCCTGTTATATTTTCCGCGGCAGTGTTAAATGAGGTTATTTTCCAGTCTTTATCCACAGTAAAAACACCATCTGTGATGCTGTCAAGGATAAGCTCCATCTGAAGCTGATTGGTCATGTCCCTGAATATTTCAATGCCGCCCATGACATTTCCCATGGCATCCTTTAATGCGGAGGCGCTTATGGAAATTGGGATACTTTTGTTATTTTTATTTTTAATAAATACTAATTTATTAATTATTGGTTCGCTGTTTTCTATGCATTTTGCCAGAACACAGCCGCTTTTACATATATTTGAAGAAAAAATCTCGCTGCATTCTTTACCAATGACTTCTTCTCGCTTCCAGCCTGAAATTTGTTCTGCGGCCTTGTTAAAATGTGTAATCTTCCAGAATTTATCGACAATAAACAAAGCATCTGCAAGACTATCCATTATGTCTAAACATTGTGAATCAAAGGTGTTGACCATATTATTTTACAAGTTAATATTAAATGATTATTTTATTTTTATGATATTTTTTTGCATATAATGTTACATTTTAAAATTTATTTTACAACAGAAATTTAACTTTTGCTTACAGACAAAAATTAATATTTACTTTAATACAAAAATCTAATAACTTTTAACCAGGAGGCAACATTGAAGTTAGAAGAAATTGAAAAAATGACAAATGAAGGAATTGAGAACTTACCTTCAGAAGAAAGAAGAACCTTCTTAAAGATAGGTTTGGCGATTACAGGGGTTTTTGCAGGCGGAACTATCCTTTCTCTTGTATCAGACAAGGATGCAATGGCTGCCTACGAAGGATTAAAAGATTATCCTTACAAACCTCACTATTCAATGCTTATGCGTCAGGACAGATGCATAGACTGCGAACTTTGTAAAGAAGCCTGTATCAAGACAAACAGCGTGCCGCACTATGGCTGGAGGACAACAATTCTTCAGAGGGAATTAAAAACAGGTCCCACTGAGACATACACAGAATTTTTGCCTGTTCTTTGTAATCAGTGCAATAAGCCGCCGTGTGTAAGGGTATGTCCCACAAATGCAACTTATAAAGACAAGAAAACCGGTATTGTTGTTATGGATATAAAAAAATGTATCGGCTGCAAGACCTGTATGGCTGCATGTCCTTATAACGCAAGGTATTTCAAGGAAGAGATAAGGGCTATTGACAAGTGTAATTTCTGTCTTGACACAAGACTTTCAAAGGGTATGACCACCACAGCTTGCGCTGAGGCATGTCCTGCTGATGTGAGAGTTTTTGGTGATTTATCCGACCCAAAAAGCAGGGTTTATAAAATGATACACGAAGCTGCAAGGGTTGTTTGGGTATTAAGACCTGAAACCGGAGCTGTTCCGAATGTTTTTTATACAAAGGGTTAATGGGGGCAAATAAAAAAATGAAGAAAAATAATATTATAATACTAGTTCTTTTTGTAGCTTTTTGCTTGTTTTTTTATAGCGGAATTAAAGCAGAGGATTATCCTCCAACTATAACCTTTGAAAAACCTGTTAAAGCAGTTCCTTTTAACCATAAGGGACATATTGAAATGATGGGTCAGGACTGTGAAAGCTGTCATGAGAAGTTTTTCCAGTACCAGATAGGCGCTGCGGCGGATGCTGGCGATTTTAATCATAAATCATTCAAAGAGGGCAAATATTGCGGCGGTTGTCATGACGGCGGCAATGCCTTTGCAATGGATAAGGAATGCACAAAGTGTCATATAGGTGTTAAAGGCTATAATAAATTAAAAAGCGGCGGGAAAAAAGAAGAAGCCCACCACTAAGATTTAATTTTTTATTTTAGATAACTTTTACTTAGCATCTGTCACAAAATAACCTTTACAATCAAGCCGTGCCATGATATGCTTATGTCATGGAAAAGGATCTGATCGCAAAACGTTTCTCGCTTCTTTCGCCAATACTGAATGAGAGGCAACTTCGACTCTATGTCGCTGCTGAAGCCTTGGCCATAGGGCGCGGCGGAATCACTTTGGTTTCGCTGGCAAGCGGAGTTTCCCGGCCGACCATTACGGTGGGCTGCAAGGAACTCTCTGAACTGGAAGGCGGAAAAGGCGCTTCCAGTAATGCCGATGGGCGTGTTCGCAAATCTGGCGGAGGACGCAAGCGGACAGTTGAGCTTGACCCGACCTTGCGAAGCGACCTGGAAGGCCTGATTGAGCCAGTCACCAGAGGAGATCCAGGGTCTCCTCTGCGCTGGACAGCCAAGAGTGTTCGCAACCTTGCGGAAGAGCTGGGAAACCTTGGCCACGCAACTAGCCACCGCATGGTTGTTGAATTGCTCAAGGAGATGGGGTACAGTCTGCAGGCGAATCGAAAAGCGCTTGAGGGGAATGAGCGCCCGGATCGAAATGCGCAATTCGAGAACATTTATCGCAAGGTGAAGGATTTTCAAGCTGCTTGTCAGCCAGTGATTTCCGTGGATATGAAAAAAAAGGAGCTGGTGGGCAACTTCAAGAATGGTGGCTGTGAATTGCGTCCAAAAGGGGAACCGGAAGATGTTCGTGTTCATGACTTCGAAATTCCGGAACTTGGCAAGGTAGCGCCATATGGGGTTTACGATCAGACGCGGAATGCAGGTTGGGTCAATGTTGGCGCGGATAGCGACACGGCGGTTTTTGCCGTAGAGAGTATTCGGCGTTGGTGGAAAACCATGGGGAAGGATGCGTATCCGAAGGCGGATTGTTTGCTCATTACCGCTGATTGCGGAGGAAGCAATGGGACACGGCTTCGTCTCTGGAAAACGGAACTTCAGCAATTCGCCAACGAAACCGGCATGGCGATTTCCGTCAGTCATCTGCCGCCAGGGACAAGCAAGTGGAATAAGATTGAACATCGTCTTTTCGCCTATATCAGCCAAAACTGGAGAGGCAAGCCTCTTGTCAGTCACGAGGTGATCGTGAACCTCATCGCCTCAACGACCACCAGAAAAGGGTTGGTTGTCCGCTGTGCACTCGACACAAACAGGTATCCGAAAGGGATCAAGGTGTCAGATGACGAGCTGCAGCAAGTCAAGATTCTCCGTCAGGAATTTCATGGAGAATGGAATTACACGATATACCCGCGTACTCCACAAATGTAAAAGTTATTTCGTGATAGTTTCTATAAAAGAAAATGAGGCTTGAGTTATTTGAAATAAGAAAAAAATTTGATGTGCCAATGCTGATAATAACCCATGACCCCGCGGATGTTGAGGTGTTTGGAAATACTGTGATTAAAATGGAAAACGGCAGGGTTATTGATATAATAACAAGGGCAGGGCAGGTTAACTGTGAAAAAGAAAGCAAAATTCCTTCAAATGTTGCGGATTTGGGGATATGGAAAATAGCAAGGGCAGCGTGGTAGGCGCTTTGGGGTTTTTAGTAAAATCTCAATAAAAACAAAATGCTTTATCTTTGAATAAGCCTATCATACTCATCATGATTTCCAATCCAAAACCATATTGTCAAATCATTTTCAAAAATGCATAATGACCTGTAACCTTTTGAAATTCTTAATGACCAAATGTTTTCTTTTTCGTTGACACACTTAAAATGTAATGAGGGATGAAATGGATTTTTTTTCCATAACTCATAAGATTTTTTAGCTTATTTTTTTTCATCTTCCCGCAGGTTCTCATATGTTTCCCAAAAAGAGGGTAAGGTTTTAATTTTCATAATTTTTCAAAATCAAATTCTTTTGTTTTGCCTTCAGTGATTTGATTTCTTACTTTTTGGGCTATGTTTGTCAATTTTGATTGTGTATTTTTAAATTTGATTTCCCATTTAATATCATCTTCTAAATCTGAGATATAATCTCTTAAATGTTCAACGACCTTTTCCTGATAATTATCAGGAAATAATTCAATCATTTTTGTAATTGTCATAATGGCTTCAACGCTCATATAAAAATCTCCATAAAAATTTTTATTTATTAAAGTTATTCATATATTATCTCAAGTTTCGCATGTTGCTATTTTATTTAACATGCTGTTTTGTTTAATAAAAAGATGGAAAAAGTCTCTAGTGTTTAATTGCATAAATTTAGACACCAATTTTAATAATAAAAATACAACCATAATAAATAATTAAAACTATTTATAATTACATTTATTTATGCAATTAGACACTAGATTATT
>DYOW01000198.1 GCA_020720325.1 Desulfobulbus propionicus | reverse complement strand
CTGCGTTAAGGGTAAATTTACCGTAACCATTTATTTTAACGCTTTCATAAATATATGTTTCAAACTCCTTTTCAGGAAGAGCAAGGAAACAGTTTCTGTCTGCCTCAAAAAGCTCGGATATATTGGTTTCATTCATATAATGCGGTCTTTTATGATCCTCTTCACATTTAGTCAGGAGATGCTTATTATATTCTTCCAATGAGTCAAATTCTGGAACAGGAACTAAAAAATTGCGCCTGCAATATCCAACCTTACATTCTACATTGCCTTTTTCATTGCCTGCATTAGGATTACAAAATGTTACTCCAAAGCCATAATGCTGTTTGAACCTGAAAAAACTCTTAGTTAATTCCCTTTCTCCATCCTTTTTTATGGTCGCAACCACTGTGGACATATTATCAAACCATAGTTTTGTGGGCGCTCCTCCTATATAACTAAATATGTTTTTTAAGCCTTCAAGGAGGCATTGACTGTTTTCTCCCTTAAAAATCTGGATAAAGCCTGCATTGCTGCATGGAAATGACACCACAAGATATGAACCGTAATATTTTATCCCGGACTCAATAAATTCTGCTTTGCCAAAATCTACCTGAGCTTCGCCATAATTATGCCTTAAGGGTATAAAGCCTTTTTCTATTTTAAATAATTCTTTCTTTTTAACGGCAACATAATTTGCGACAGTTCTGTAGGAACAGTTAAAATTATCGCCATATTTTTCTTTTAATCTCACAAATACCCGTGTGGCTGTATGACGTTGTTTTTTCCTCATTTTTTTATCTTCTGACAGCCAGGCGTCTATATCTGATTTATATCTGTCTATTTTTATTTCGCGTTTACATTTAATGATAGCAGCGTTGTTCCAGTCTTCTTTGCTTACATATTTACTGATTGTTTTTCGGGTATGACCCGTTAATTCTTCTATCTGGCTCAAGTTATAACCCTGTCCATAAAATAATTCCCGAATTTCATTTTGCTCTTTCATTTTTAACATGCTCCTTTAGCCTCCCTTTGAATCTTCATTTTTCAAGGGTATGCTGCTTTTTTTATATTGCAATACTTTCTGCAAAACCGGGTATTTTTTTTTGCAACTTTGAGTTTTTTATCTTGCAATATCGGGTAGCTTTATTTTACAAAAAACA
>DYOW01000110.1 GCA_020720325.1 Desulfobulbus propionicus | reverse complement strand
TTCATAAAATATGTAACACTTTTTGTCAAGAAAAAATTTAACTAATTGAATAAAAAAATGATTTATAATTATTTCTCTTTAAGCACAGTTGCCTTCTGTCCATTAACCTGCCCTGTTTCAATGGCATTTTTGGATAATTCAATAAAATTTCTGGAGGCGCCATCTTCTTGGTTTGCCTCTAAAATTTCTGTAAAAATTACCAATGCCTCATTAAACCTGTTTTCTCTGTATAAAGTCACAGCATTATCATACTTCTCAAGCCAAATTGGCGGCTGTTCCTGCCTGTTTGAAATAAGCTCATAAATAGTTACGGGCAATTCCTTTCCCTTAACAACAATTTTATCCACTTCCCTTGTCCAGAATTTATCCGCAACTTTTGAGTATGTTTCTTCTGAAATTAAAATTTTTGTGCTATATCTCTTATTTACACCTTCAAGGCGCGATGCGAGATTAACTGTGTCGCCCATGACAGTATAATTAAATCTTTCATTTGACCCCATATTCCCAACAACAGCCCTTCCGGTATGGATGCCAATTCTTGTATATAAGGACGGCAATCCCTGTTTGGCAAATTCTTCATCAAGCTTATTAATTGCTTTTTGTATCTCAAGCGCGCTTGTACATGCCATTTCAGCATGATTTTCAATATCTATTGGAGCTCCCCAGAATGCCATGACAGCGTCTCCAATGAATTTATCCACTGTTCCCTTATGATTTAATATAATCTGAGTCACCCTGGTAAAATAAATATTAAGAATATAAACAAGTTTTTGTGGCTCAAGCTTTTCGGAAATTGATGTAAATCCCTTGACATCGGAAAAAAATATACTAAGTTCCCTTTCTTCACCGCCAAGACTTAACTTTTCAGGATGCGCTGATATAATATCAATGAGTTCCTTGGAAACATATCTTGAAAAAGCCCCTCTTAACCACCTTTTTTCTCTGTCGCTTGTAAAATAATGAAAAACCGAACAGCATGTATAAGACGTGGTTAAAAATAAACTTAATAAAACTGGAGGTATCCATAGATTTTCCTGTAAAAAATAATAATAAGAAATAGAATATAAAAATATATAACTTAATGTTAATAATATAATTCCCCTGAATGGACTCATAAAAAGCATCAAAAATGTCAAATACATAAAAATTATTATCTTTAATATGTAATAAAATTCAGAAGAAATTTCAGTGATGACATTATTATTAAGGATAGTATTTAATATATTCATATGTATCTCACTACCAGCCATCCTCTGATTGGTAATGGTATAATAGGGAGTTAAAAAGAAATCCGGCTGATCCTGAGGGTTTGCAGCCGCCTCAAGCATTCTTCCCACAAGAACAACCTTATCCTTAACAAAATGATCCGGAATGGGATAATCTTTATTTATAACCTGATAATATGAGACAGTTTTAAATGTTCTGCTTGGCCCAATATAATTGATAAAACCATGATAATGTTTGCTTATAAGAAAAAAAGGTTTATATAATTTAGTTATCCAGTAAGTTATTGTTTCCCTCTCTCCAAATGTATCATCCTTATAAATAACATTAAACTGTCTAACTGTTCCGTCAATATCATTATTTATCTTGCCAATTCCAATTTTATTTGCGGCATTATAAAATAAATCAAGGGGTTGCACAAGAATCTTTCTTGAAAAATTTGGATCTGAAATATCATCAATTGTCTCTAGAAGAACAACGTTTCCTGCATCCTTTATTGACTTTTCAAAGATAAGATCATCCTCTTCATTGGTTGGGTCTGCAAAAAGTATATCAAAAGCAATAACTTTTGCTCCTTTTTCTTTTAAGATATTAACAAGTTCGGCATGAAGGCTTCTGGGCCATGGCCATTTAAGTCCTATTTCTTGAAATGATGCCTCGTCAATGCCCACAATGAGCATATTCTCCGGCTGGGGTGAAAGAGGTTTTATATAATAAAAAAAGTCATAGCATTTATATTCAAGCCATTCGTCAACTTGTGTTTTATCTAGTGATAAAAAAAATATGGAAAATAAAAAACCAAGAATAAGCCCAAATAATGTTTTTATGTTAAGAATTTTTTTTGTCATAAAAAATTAGTTTATAGATGCACGCCTTGATTGTGCCTACAACAATTCGTGTTTAATCTATATTTTTAGCAGGAAACATTTTTAAAAAGTTTCCTATATTTTTTAATAAAGAATGGCAAGCCTTAACATAATATTTCTTGATGGATAGAATGTCTCAAATGCAACTGGCTCTTCTTCGTAATCAAATTCAGAATTAAATATATTATTTACTATTATGCCAATCTCAGCATTTTTCCTGCCAAATTCTTTATAAATCTCAAAATTAGCATTATAAAACGATTCATTGTCCCTGTATTTTAAGTCCTGATATACATAACTGTTTTTTAAGTATGAAAACCAGCCTGTTCTGTGGACATAGCCAAGATTCAGATTTGCCTGATATTCATAATAGTCGCTGTGTGAGCTGTCCTTGTAACGCTCTTCTGTTCCCGGGACAAATTCAAGATCCCTGTCAATTTTCTTGGCTGATAACTGGCAATTTAATCCAAGCTCATTGGTCAGGATACGGTTAAGGGCAGCCTGCGCCATGTATCTTTTAGTTTTCCATGTCACAAGGTCTAAATCTGCTTGATTCTGGTTATTTCTATATGACTGATACAGATCATTAGAAATTTCATTTGCCAAAAATTTTATTATGGTAAATGTATTTTCATCCCATTGTGAATCAAATGAGATGCCAGCTTCCTTAATCAAAGCCCCGTTATCAACATTTAACTGCCATGGAAAACCTGCTACATCAGGAGGCATCAGGGAAAAATTCTCAAGAAGATGTGTCTGCAAATGTTGCTGCAATACAAATCTTAATGTGTGTTTATCGGATAAAATAATATTTGCGCCAAAAAAAGGATTAATATGTGAGTTATAAACTTCCTCTTCTATCCCCGCTAATGATTGAGGAGAATTTTTAACTGTTTCATAAGCAGCTCCGAATTCAAGAATGACATTGTTTGAAGGTCTAAAATAATCCTGTAAATATACGCTAAATGTTCTATAAGGGGTTGAATAGGAATTTTTAATAACCTGACTGTAATTTTTCTGTAAAACTTCTTTATAATAAAGGTTATATGTTAAAAGATCATTGAAATCCTGATCTCCGTTGAAATAATCAATTCCTCCAATAATTGTGTGCTTTCCGTAAACTATCTGGTTATGTGCCTGTATATTTAACATATCAAAGGGTAATTCCCTGTCACGTGTGGTTATGGAGTATAAATATCTTGACGGATCATCAGCCCTGTAATAATCATTCCAGTCATGATCTGTTGTCCTGTAGGTAAGCATTGAATAAAAGGTAGTGTTGGGGTTAAATCTGTGTGTATAACCAAGATTAAATTTATTAAAAGAAAAATCTCTTTCAAAATTAATCGGAGGATTATCTATATTAGAATATAATGCTGTTGGCAGCATTATGTTGCTGTCAGAATTTACAACCTCAATAATAAAAGAATCATGGAGTGTTGGGTCTGCTTTTACAGCTAATTCATGGTCTCTTACCCTTGTGGTCTCTTCTTTATTGAGATAACTCTCATTATTTAAATACGTATGAGCTGTCTGGGCAGCGACTCCGGGTATGCCGCCGTAGGCATTGGCGCTTAAACCAAACTGCTGGGCGTTGTTATTATCCCATTGCCCAACTTCCGCAGCTCCTATTGCCCTGAAATAAGGCTTTTCGAACATCTGTGTGTAATCTGTGGCAGTGGCAAAGGTTGAGCCGATTGTCCCGCCTGAACTAAAAGAGTTCTGGTTTGAAGGTGATAAAAGATAATACAGCCAGTTGGCAGAGGTGGCAGCCCCTGTCCTTTGTCTTGACGCCTGATATACATCCCTCAAAAAAAGATATGCCGAGCTGTTTGTTGGGTCTTTTTTCTGGGCTGTGACTGCCTTGCTGTATCCCCAGTCAACAAGTCCAAGCATTGTGTAAGCCCTTGCAAGGCTTGTGTTTCTAACTGACTCATCGCGGTCAAGCATTAATTTTGACTTAAAAATAGCCTGATTATCATTTAACTCTATGGATTTGTTTAATTCCTTGATTGCCTCGCCGGGTCTGTTCAGGTCAGATAATGCAACGCCACGGTAAAAATACGGTGTCGGGTCGTTTTTATCAAGTTCCTTGGCGTAATCCCATACCTCAAGAGATCTGTCAAAAGATCTTAACTCATAAAGGGCTTTTGCCACAGCGGACTGATATAATGAAATCCTTGGCTCAAGAAGGGTTGCGGTTAAAAAAGAGCTTAATGCCCTGTCCTCTTCCCTATACCTGAACTGACACATTCCAAGTCCAAGGTGAGGTTCTCCAATTGCCGGATTCAACTCTATTGCCTTATTAAAATATTCAATCGCGGACTTATAATCCCTGTATGCAATTCTTATAAAACCTGCGATAGTTAAAATTTCAGCGTCATATCCGCCATTCTTTTTTGCCTCTTCAATGGTGTCTCTGGCAAGGTCCAATTCATCTGCGCCTATATAAATCTTTGAAAGGTATATATAAGCAGGGACAAAGGTTTTATCAATTTCTATTGATTTTTTAAGATATTTTTGCGCTTCATCAGGCTTAAAATATGAAATCTTCACAAGCGCCATTGAAAGATTTGAAATGGGAGATTTATCAGAATAAGAAAGGGCTTTTTCAGCATTTGCCCTTGCAGGTTCTTTTTTATTCTGGGCAATATAGAGCTGGCTTAATAGCGAGTATGCAAGATGATTATCAGGAGTTTTTTCAATTGCAGTTAAAAATGCCTTTTCTGCATCGGCTGTTTTTCCCGCAAGCATTGCCGAATAACCGAATATGCAATAGGGTATTGAAGAAAACTGATCTTTTTGCGCATAAGGCAGCATTAAATTGTAGGCTTCAAGCGCCTTTCCCTCCCTTAAATACTTAATCGCCTGTGAAGTGATTTTTCTTTCAGGATTGCCAATATCCATTGAATTGGAATATTCCTGGGGCACATCATTATAACTAAAAAGCCCGGGATAATACAGCGCCCACTGAACAGCATCCTCCGGATTAACTATAATTCTTTTGGTTGGAGCCTGTCCGGGTATTGTTAATCCTTCCTCACCTGGATTCAGTATTGTCTCTCCAAATTTGTTGGATAACTGAACCTGTCCTTCAAGCATTGTGACAAGGCTTGTTCCGTCATCATTGACCTGTGTCATGAATTCAGTTCCCCTTATGGCAGCGGTTACAGAAGGGGTATTAATCTTAAAGTTAAATTTCTCGTTTTTATTTCTTATCCATGCCCCGCCTTTTGGGAGATTATAATTACTCTGGTTATCTCCTTCCTTAGCCTCGGCAGTTTTAGCTGTCGCAGGGGTTAATCTTGCTGATTTGACGACATTTTTTACCTCAAGAGCTGTGTTTTCATTTAATATCATCTGGCTTTCATCAAGAAAAAGAAGAGCGGCCTTTGAAGCCCTGCTGGTCTGTATACTGTCACCGTTAAAAAGTTCTTCATTTATTTTTGCAGGCTGAAATGCGTTGGCGCCTGACTTTTTGATTTTTACCTCACCCTGTATTGACACTATTTTACCAACAAGTTCTGCTGCAGATAGATTGTTGATTAAGTTCAATAAAAAAAATGCTATGAGGAAAAAAAAGGATACAAATTTTAATTTTTTCACGATAAACCTCCCAATAATATAAATTTTAATAAGATTATTATTTCTATCGGTTTTAATAATTGTGAACCAAAAAAATCAGAAAATTATCTTAAGTCAACCTTTAAAAATCAGATTGATTCGCCACAATGTTCCTCGCAATGACAATGTCCATCATTGCGAAAGGTAGCGAAGCAATCTCAAATTTTTTACATGGATATAAAAAATGAAAAAATGTTTTG
>DYOW01000109.1 GCA_020720325.1 Desulfobulbus propionicus | reverse complement strand
AGTTCTAAGTTTAAAAAAAGGAATGTATTAATTTAAAATAATTTATTTAACTAAACACTTAAAACTTTCTTAACTTAAGACTTTTTTTTATTAAAATTAATTTTCTCTATAATCCTTGTTGTGGAAATATCATACTCAAATGCTATTCTCTGAACTGTGCCGCCGTGTTCTCTGACAAATTTTGCGCCCACAATATTTTCTTCCTCCCAGTCAGCGCCTTTTACAAGCACATCAGGGATAAGCTCTGTTATGAGATTTAAGGGAGTGTCTTCATTAAACACACAGATATAGTCAATGCACTCTAATGCCTCAAGAACCCTTGCCCGTGACTGTTCGTTGTTAACAGGACGGCTTTCGCCCTTTAGCCTTCTAATTGACTCGTCGCTGTTAAGACCTAAAACAAAAAAATCCCCGAAGTTTCTGGCTCTCTCAAGATATGTGACATGACCTGCATGGAGAATATCAAAACAGCCATTGGTAAAAACCATTTTTTGTCCTGTGTTTTTTCTTCTGTTTATATTTTTTTTTAATTCTTCAATATTAAGAGTTTTATTTTTGATGCCGTAGTTGTTATTCGAAAAAGAAGTGTTAAAAATTTGACGTGTTTTATTTATATCATCAAGGTCAATTTGAGTAGTCAAAAAATTGGCTTTATTATCTGATAAAATAAGTATTTTTCCGTCAGGGGCAATAACCGATGATTTTCCACCAAAGAAATAACCGTTCTTTCTCCCGTAAGCATTGACACCCGCTGCAAAAAACTGATTTTCTATCGCCCTTGCCCGCAAAAGGGTTGTGAAATGATTTATTCTTTGTATTGGCCACAAAGCATTCACAATAAGAAGTTCTGCGCCTTTTCGGGAAATCTGTCTTGCAATTTCAGGAAATCTCAGATCAAAGCATGTCAAAAAACCAACGGTTATCTCATGACCATTTACCATTATGGGGGAAACAGTAATTTCTTCCCCTTTTTCAAAAATTTGATCTTCATTCATTGGGGAAAAAAGATTAATCTTATTATAAGCCTTTATGATATCGCCAGAAGTGAAGATAAAGGTGGTGTTAAAAATTTGACTATTATTTTTAATGTCAGGAATGGTGCAGATAATGGTTAAATTTTCATCTTTTGCAAGCGCTGAGATTTCATCAATAATTTTTTGAGTTTCATCATAAAATTTTAATAATTCTTCCTTTGAGCTTAACACGCCATAAAAACACAATTCAGGCAAAATAATAATTCCGGGATCATCTATTAAATGCTTAAGGATTATTTGTCTCGTATTCAACCAGTTTAAGAACGGACTTTTTTCCTGAATGGATAATTGGAACAGAGAAATTTTTATTTTTTTCATATTTGCTATTTTCTCAAATATTGATTTTTTTTCAAGAGATTTTTAACTTGACTTTTTATTTATATGTATTTATAATTATAGAAAATGAGTCTCAATAATATTTTTAGTTTTTATAAAGGTTTAAATATGCTTTCAAAAAATGAAAATTCAGACGAAACATTGTTTCTTAGTCAGGCAAATGTGGGAGAAAGTTTCTCTGTTGAAAAGCTTGTCGGTGGCTGCGCATTCCAGCAAAGGCTTATGGGTATGGGTATTTGCAGTGGAACAAGGTTAAAGTTATTAAAAAAAGTAAGTAACTGTTCCATGTTGGTAGGTATTGACGGTTCACGTTTCGCCCTTGGCGGCGGCATGGCAAATAAAATTATGGTGAAAAAAATTGATACTTAGTCTTAGTTAAAATTTTTGTTCTGGTTCTATGTGATTTTTAGTAGGTATTATAATACCCCCCATTCCCCTGCTTCGGCTCTGATCTTCGCACACACTTGACACAGCGACTGTGTGTTTTTCCTCGTTCCCAAACTCCAGCTTGAGAATGCATACTGTCATTTAAAATAAACGGGAAAGGAAAAAAAGAATAAAAGCAATTATACAACTACAATTATAAATTATCCTTTCTTGTTTGAAGATAGATATATTATGCTTTTAAGCATAGCGTGGGATGTGTCTGGCAAGATAGATTATCCGTTCCCAAGCTGGAGTTTGGGAACGAGAAAAACCCGCTGTGTTATGTGTGGGTAAAGGTCAAGCTTCGGCTGGGGGGTTAGCTCTTGTAAGAAGTAGAATTAAGGGGAGGGTGACAGTTTGAAGGCATTTTCCCTGATTTACCCACTATATTTCATAAAGAGCCAACAAAATCAATTTTACGAAATTATTTTTTTTTATAGCCATGCCATATTTTGTCCAAGAACCTAAATGGTTTAATGCCCTCATCATCATTTTCCACCTCGCCGATATTCCTTCCAAATCCCATATTCCAAATAAATAGAGCCTGGAACTATCATCTCGCTTATCAAGGGGCATCAACTATGTCAACGAGGCTCAGCCAATGAATCATGAGTATTCCGATGGCTCAGGAAACTGAGCGCGAAGAAAAGTCAATCATCTTTACTTTTGTTCATTCAAAGTTAACTATCTAAGAAAGAATTGTAAAATATATCTTGTTTTCCTGCTTTCAGGCAGGCAATTTTTCAACCATTAAAAATTTTACCAAATCGAAGAAAGCATTACGATATTGATATTACCCTTTTACAAAAATATATTATAATATAAAATCATAGAAAAATAATTAACTTAAGTTTCGCATGTTGCTATTTTATTTAACATGCTGTTTTGTTTAATAAAAAGATGGAAAAAGTCTCTAAAATGTTTTATATTGACATTAGCAAAAAAATATAAAAAAAGGAGACTTTTCCCAATTTGGATTTTAATTTATTTTTATCATCAGCACAAGAGACAATATCAACAAAATTTATAATTTTTAATGTAATCAAGGAATTAAAGTTGAAAAAATGCGCAGATAGAGCCGGGATAAAAAAGCGACAGGGTTATGATGCATATACTATCCTTCTTATTTTGTTATTCATGAATTTTCTTGGCAGATCGATTAATCATTTTATCAACTACAGCAAGACGATCTTACCAAAATATGGAAAGGATGCTTATTATCGTTTTACCCAAATGAAAAATATAAACTGGCGCATTTTTCTTTTTGATTTATCCCTGCAAATAATCTCCAAACTTTCATGCTATGTTTCTTTTAAAAATCATTGTTTAGTTCTTGATGATACGGTTATAAAAAAAACAGGTAAAAAAATAGAGCATTTATCATATGTGTATGATCATTCAGAAGAAAAAAGCGTTAAGGGACTCGCGCTGGGTTGGTGTGATGGTTCATCTTTTATTCCCCTGGATTTTGCCTTAAAAAGCTCTTCAAAAACAATTATAGGACACATAAAAAAATTTGCAGATAAACGCTGTATAGGTTATCGCAGACGCAAAGAACTTGAGATGAGCAAGCTTGATATTGCAATATCTATGTTAAAAAGATGTCATGACCGTGGCGTAGAGGCATGGTGTGTGCTATCTGACAGTTGGTTTTGTGTCCCTTATTTTGTAAAAAAAGTAGTGGATGAAGTTGGTTGCCATGTTGTAAGCATGTTAAAACAATCAAATAAATTAACCGTAAAAATTAGCAATAAAGTATATACAACCAAAAGACTGGCATCGGATATTTTTAAAAAAATGACAGGAGATATCGTGAAAATACAAGACCTGAAGCTTCTTGTTAAAACAGTGGAAGCTGATTTTGGCGGCGCTTCTGTAAAATTTATACATACAGCGCCAATGAATATAAAAAAAGGAACATAAATTTGGAACATTTTGATGTAAATGCCCTGATATCATCACATATACAGCTATCTCAGGATATATTCCTGTTGCAGATTCATGCGCCCTATATTGCCTTTGCAGCTAAACCAGGACAGTTTTGCATGATAAAGGTTTCAGGAGACGCTAATGATCCCCTCTTAAGAAGACCTCTATCAATCCACAGGGTTCACGATGGAGGTTTTGTATCTTTTTTATATAAAGTTATAGGAAAGGGAACAAAATGTCTTTCAGAATATAAAGCAGGTGAAAAATTAAATGTGCTTGGCCCCCTTGGCAACCACTTTGCAATAAGACCCGCAGAAAAAGTTATTATAATAGGCGGAGGAATAGGAGTAGCTCCCCTTGTGTTCCTTGCCGAACGAATTGCTTTTAAGCACGGAACAACTGTATTGTTGGGATTCAGAAACAGAGAGGATGTCTGCTGCGTGGAAGACTTTGAAAAACTTGCTGCAAGGACGCTTATTGCCACTGAAGACGGCTCTCTTGGACATAAAGGTTTAATCACAGACCTTTTAAGAGAGGAAATCATGCATAATCCTGATCTGCCCAAATATTTTTATACCTGCGGCCCTTTTGGAATGCAAAAGGCAATAAATAACCTGATAATTGAAGAGCTTGGTGAAAAAAAGGCGCATCTTGAAGTCTCTCTAGAGGCAAGGATGGCATGTGGAATAGGAGTCTGTATGAGCTGTGTCACACAGGCAAGAGATGGCGACTATCTCCATGTCTGCAAGGACGGCCCTGTTTTTAACGCTAAAAAAATCCTCTGGAAATAGCAGATTTATATGCCTGATTTATCAATAAAAATATCATCCCTTTATCTTAAAAATCCGGTTATTCTCGCATCAGGGACATGCGGCTATGGAATTGAATTAAAAGACCTTATTGATTTAAATAGTCTGGGCGGATTATGTCTTAAAGGAATTTCTCTTAAACCAAGACCCGGAAATCCTCCGCCAAGGATACATGAAACAGCCTCAGGCCTTTTAAATTCAATTGGTCTTGAAAATGTCGGCATTGACAGGTTTATTTCAGAAAAACTCCCTTTATTAAAAGATTATGACACTTGTATAATCGCAAATATTTTAGGCGACTCAGCGCAGCAATACATTGAGCTTGCCCAAAGATTAGACGCTCACCATGATCAGATAAAGGCAATTGAGCTTAATCTTTCCTGCCCCAATGTAAAATGCGGCGGAATCGCCTTTGGCACAGACCCGAAATTAATATCCCAGATTATAACAGGCGTGAAAAAAGTTACTAATTTGCCTGTTATCGCTAAATTATCCCCTAATGTTCAGGATATCGTCCCAATTGCGACTGCCTGTGAAGAAAGCGGAGCAGACGCAATTTCATTAATAAACACTCTGCTTGGAACAGCCATAGATATTTTTAGAAAAAAACCAGTGTTTAACAATATTTTTGCCGGACTTTCCGGACCTGCAATAAAGCCAGTGGCTTTAAGGTTTGTATGGCAGGCTTCCCATGCTGTAAAAATACCAATAATAGGAATTGGCGGAATAAGCAAATGGGAGGATGCAATTGAATTTTTTATGGCAGGCGCCACAGCAATTCAGATTGGCACGGCAAATTTTTTCAATCCTTCCGCATCTGTTCAAATTATTCAGGGAATTAAAGGGTTTATGAGAAAGATGGGATATAAAAAAATTGAGGATATGAGGATATAATTTTTAGTTTGGACATTATAAAAATAAACTTATACTTAAAACTTAATGACAATTAAAAGTTGCCTTTCACTAAAATTATAAAAAAAATGAGCATTTTTGAAGCTATTATGCTTATATGTTTTGGGGCTGCGTGGCCTTTTTCCATATATAAATCCTATAAATCCAAGGCTTGTTACGGAAAGTCAATAATTTTTCTGATAATTGTTTTTATAGGATATATAAGCGGAATAATACATAAAATCTATTTTAGTTATGATAAAATAATATTCTTATACATCACAAATTCCATAATGGTTTTTATTGACATTTTGCTTTATATAAGAAATTATTACTATAATAAGCTTTATTCCCCTTCGTACAAAAATTAATCAACTATTGGTTATCCCAAAATTTAATAAAAAAAATTTCTATAATATTTAAGAGTCCAGTCTAAAAAGGCTAATTTGTTAAAATTTTTAAAATATAACAAATTAGCCTTTTTAGACTGGACTCATAGATAATATTTTTTTTCCATGATACTTTTTAATTCTTCCATGAGAAAATTTCCTCTTTATTGTTATATATGATGACATATATAGT
>DYOW01000108.1 GCA_020720325.1 Desulfobulbus propionicus | reverse complement strand
TAATGATATTGGCATGATGGTTTTTAGCATAACCCCTGTACAGGGTTTTATTGCAAAGGCAAGAAAGTTAAGAGACTTCTGGAGTGGTTCGGTTCTTCTTTCATGGCTTGCCTTTGAAGGAATTCGCTGGATTATGGAAAACCTTGGACCCGACCATGTCCTGTATCCTTCTCTTATAGACCAACCCCTTGTAAATGAATATCTTTTTAAGGAGTGGAGAGTAAAAGGTGGTGTTAATGAACTTAACAGAGACAGAGATATCGCCTCTTTTCCTAATAAATTTCTTTTTTTAATCCCTTTTAATAAGGCAGAGGAAATTTCTGAAGAAATTAAAAAGACAATTTTGGAAAAATGGAATGAACTTGCCTTTACGGTAAAAGATGACCTTATTGAAACCTTTGAACATGACACAAATCATAAGCTAAGTGATGATGAAAAAAAATATATTGAAGAGATTTTTACAAGGCAAATTAAAAACTTTTGGGATATTCAGTGGTCAGCAATAAAACTTTTATCTAAAAAAGATAAAAATATTGCTGAAGAATTATTACCTGCTAAAAATTGGGAAAATCAATACAAATTATTAGATATTTTCCTAAAAATGATTGCAAACAAGGAACATTATGAAAAAGGCGGAAAAGGTGTTCTATATTCTGTTTCACATTCATTATGCCAGTCCGCTCTTGCCGTGCAGAAAACAAGAAAAAATATAAAAAGAGAACCAGAGCCTGGTGAAAAATGCCGTATGTGTGGAGAGTTTGAGGTTTTACATACTAAAAGATACGATGGGGCTACTGCTGCAAGAAAATATGAAGAAAATATTAAAGAATTTTGGAAGACATTAAAGAGTAAATGGGATGGTAAAGATGGCTCAGATTTTGATGATAATGAAAGGTTATGTTCAATATGCCTTATAAAAAGAATTGCTTATAATTCTTTGAAAGATAAAGATAATAAAGGACATGTTTTAAGTAAAACTTTCAGAGATGCAAAAGGATTTCCTTCAACTACAGAAATGGCGCTTTATAGTTATTTTAATAGAGAAAAAATTGTAGATAAAAATGAAAAAATAAAAAAAGCGCAAAAAATTCATGAAAAAGAAGATATTCAGGTTGACAACAGGGACAGATATTATGCCATTCTTATGATGGATGGCGATAATATGGGAAAACTTGTGAGCGGTGAAACCATTGCCGCAACATGGGAATCAGTTATGCACCCTGAAGTTTTAGAAAAATTAAAAAAAGGAACCATAGATAAAAATTTTAGCGATAACTGGAAAAAAATATTTGAAAATGTATCAAAACGCAATCTGACTCCAGCAATACATGCTGCTATATCAGAATCCCTTGGCGATTTTGCTATATATGGAGTTTCAAAAATTATTGATAAATATAAGGGGAAACTTATTTATGCAGGCGGTGATGATGTCGCTGCAATAATGCCAGTGGATACAGTGATTGAGGCTGCTGATGAAATCCAGGAATATTATAAATCATCATTTAAGCTAATAAATGATATAAACTCTAAAGATATTAATGGGAAATGGCAGCCAGAAGCAGGTAAATTATCTATTAATCTCGGAAAAGGAAAGGATATTTCCATTTCAGCGGGTATTTTGATATGTCATCACAAGGAAAATCTTTCACAAATGATAAAAAGAACCCATGAGCTTTTAGATGAAAAGGCAAAAAAACAGTGCGACAGGGATGCCGTTGCAATAGAACTCAGAAAAAGAAGCGGAGGAAGCAGATATTTTGCATGCAAGTGGGAAAGCGAAAGGTTTAAAGCATTAGATAAAATAAAAGATGTGATGGGTGAAGAAATATCAAGATCCCTTGCTTATAAATTTTCTGAATTAGAAGACGGAATAATGGCAATTATGAAACAAGAAAATGACAGGGATAAATTGCTTGAAAATTTTATAACTGCGCAACTTAAAAAATCTGGGCTTAAGAATAGCGCTGAAGACCTTTCTCCTGATATAGGAAAGGTCATTATAGAAACAGTCTGGAATGAAAAAAATAATAAATTTGAAGAAAAATTTAGAAATGACGGTTTGATTATCGCTGGTTTTCTACATCAGGATAAAACAAAAGAAGGAGGTGAAAATGTTTAAGGAATTATATTCATTCAGACCTATTGACACCCTTTTTTTCAGGGGGGCAGAACCCATGATGATGGGAGAAAGCCACAGCTCCAACTTTCACTTTCCCCCGCCTTCACATACCATTGAAGGAGCAATAAGGACATTTTTATTCCATAAAGACAGGAATGGATTTAGTAATTTAATAAAAGCAGGTGAAAGAAAAGGCGGATTTAATGTTATTGGCCCCATGTTTTTGCTGGATAATAATATTTTTTTGCCTGTTCCATTTGCTTGGTATGCAAAAAAAAAGAAACCACGGGAAGATAGCAACAAACCAAAAAAAATTATCAAATTAAAAAGGGCTACCCAATATAATTCATTTATCAAAACTCCTGAAAAAGCTCTTTATTGGGCTAAGGCAGAAGAAAATGAGCTTGAAAGTCTTGGCGGCAAATGGTGCGGGATTGAAGATTTTTTTGAAGTGGATAATGATAAAAAGAAAGAGATTGAAATAAAAAATATTTCTAATTTTTTCTGCAAAGAACCACACACAGGAATAGCTCTTTCAAGTAACAGAACAGTGAGAAAGTCTCATATTTATTCCTTTACACATTCAAGACTTAAAGAAGGCGTGGAAATTCTTTTTGGAGTGGATAGGGAATTATCATCAAATGACGGCAACAAACTATCAATTGACGGTGAAATTTTAAAACTCGGAGCTGAACAAAAATTTGGAAAATTGACTAATCAGAACCAATTATTAAAAAAATATTCTTTTAATGATGATACAAGTTATTTTATGACTCTTTCAATTATTGAAGGTTCGGAAGAAACAAATAAAAGTGTGACAGCAACTGGAAGCATAATTTATCTTGGAGGCTGGGATTTACATAAAGGTTTTCATAAGGAAATGCGGGGATATTTTCCTGCAGGAACGGTTTTTTCAGAACCTGTCGCAGGTAATTTACATAATTTTATAAAAATTAAGATTTAAAAAAAGAGGTTTAAATGAATACTCAATTTATAGTTGATGAATCAGGAAAAAAAACAGGGGTTATTTTATCTATCGAAGACTATGAAGAACTTTTAGAAGACATTCATGACTTAACTATAATTGCTGAAAGAAAAGATGAAGGTTTAATAAGCATGGAAGAAATGAAAAAAAGGTTAAAGCTCAATGAGTCTTTATAAAATTGAACTTAAAAATTCAATAGAGAACGACTTAAAAAAAATTGACAAACAATATTTGCCAAAAATTTTTGATGCTATAGAAAGTTTAAGCAATAATCCTTTTCATATACAATCAAAAAAACTACAGGACGCTAAATCAAGTTACAGATTAAGAATAGGCTATTATCGAATAATTTATCAAATTAATCATGAAATTAAGACAATAACTATTATCTATATCAGACACAGAAAAGATTCTTATACAAAATAAAAAGGAGGTTTTATGCACAAAAGAGAATTAACATCTATTTTAACATTTTATGCAGTATCACCCATACATGCAGGAAGCGGCGCTGCAGTCGCCACGGTTGATTTGCCTATACAAAGAGAACGGCACACAGGTTATCCCCACATTCAGGCTTCTGGGGTGAAAGGGGCTTTAAGGGCGCATTTCAGGGAATTTGTTGAACATGATAAAAAAACCCATGAATCAGGGAAAAAATTGATAAATTTAATATTTGGTTCAGATTCTCAAGATGACTGGGGAAAAGATGAAGATGCATTGCCTGGCGCTATTTCAGTTTCCGATGCAAAACTTCTTGCATTTCCAATGCGTTCTAATGTGGCTCCCTTTGTATGGGTAACTTGTCCTACAATTATGAACAGACTTAAAAAAGATTTGGAATTTTCTAAAATTGATAAAATTGATAATCCTTTTGAGGTTACTGATGAAGAGGCTGAGGTCTTGGAAGGAGATATAAAAAAAGATACACAAATTATCCTTGAAGATTCTATTGTTAAAGTTGTTTCTGAAAAAGCAACACAAATCAAGTTTATAAAAGATAATTTTCCTAATATTGATAAATTATTATTAATTTCTGATGAAATGTTTGATTATTGCGTTTCAAGCTGCACTGAAATCCAGACCAATATCAAGATTGATTCAAAAACTGGAACTGCAACAGATGGGGCATTACGCTATCAGGAATTTTTACCTGCCGACAGTGTGGTTTATAGTATTGTTTATTACAGTAAGCAACATCTTGATAATGATTTACATGCAAATGTAATTAAAGATTTTGTAGAAAATACTATAAAAGACTTTATTCAAATAGGTGGAGATGAAACACTGGGAAAGGGTGTTTGTAAAATTAACTGGATAAATATAAATGGTAATAACGGAGGCAACTAATGAGAACTCTTGGACAAAAAAGAGCTGAATTTGCGTTAAAGAAGGTTTTAGAAGCAAAAAATATTGATAAATTTGATTCTTTTACTGCGGGAGCGCCGTCACAGATTTTACAGAATGGTTTTGGACAAACTATGGCTTTCTATGTAGCAAAAGGGACAGATAAACATAAGAAGCTTTTTAAAATTATTCAAGAATGGTTAAGTTATCATAAAGAAGATATTAAAAATGATTTTATTAATAAAACAGATTCTGAAGCGGATTTCATTAAAGCAATTAGCCAGTTAGAACAAAGAAAATATCTTGCAGCACAAAAAGAAACCCTTGCCTTGCTTGAATGGGTAAAAAGATTTGCAAACGCAGGATTTTAGGAGGGTAACCGTGTATCCTTTTTATAAAGAACTACAAATACTGTCTGATAATTTTAATTCTGGCAATTTTGGTCTTTGGTATAATAAATTTATACCTATTAATGATAGCAGCTTTAAGGCTTCAGGCAAGAATGGTGATGATAAAGAACCAGTAAAATTTTATCAAAACCAATATGAAAAAATTTGCTTAAAAAACAATATAATAAAAAAAATATTAACCCAAAAACATTTAAATCAATCTGACTTTTTTGCAGTTTTTCCTGATGACAAATATGACAAGATTATTATTACCGCCAAATTGATTTCACCTTTAATAACTGGGGTGGGAGAATCTCATCCCCATGAGGTTTCAATGGTTTTTGACCACAATCTTGGCATTCCTTATATTCCTGCCTCTGGAATTAAAGGAATTGTAAGGTTTGCTCATACCTTAAGCATAATTCCAGAAGCTATTGAAAATAATAAAATTGAAAATAATAAATTTGATGACGAAGAAGATTGGACAAAAATTCCTCTTATGTTTGGAAAAGGTGGTGATAAGGGAAATAGAGGCAGAACCATTTTTCTTGATGCCTATCCTGTTAATATTCCTAATCTTCATGAAGATATTATGAATCCGCATTATGGAGCATATTATTTAGAAGGAAAACCTCCAGCAGATTTTCTTACACCAGTGCCGATTAAATTTTTAACAGTGGAAAAAGGAACTGAGTTTGTTTTCAGGGCAGTTGTCAGCAAAGAATATGGAATTACGGATATGGTAAAAAAAGCCTTCAAAAAAGCATTGACAGAAGAAGGGGTTGGAGCAAAGACAGCGGTGGGTTATGGGAGATTTGAAATTAAAAAATTTGAAGAACATTCCATAATTTTGGAAGAAATAAAAAAAAGAGAGGAAAAGAAAAAGAAAGATATAGAGGAAAAACAAACACAGGAAGATGCCAAAAAATTTGAGTCAATGTCTGAAGTTGATAAATTATGTTATAAGCTTTCACAAAATCCTGATGAGCCAAAATCAATGGAATTATTCGGTAAAATTGATAATTTTGAAAGCGATGATAAATTAAAAATCGCTAAAGCTCTTCAGGAATGCTGGCAAAAAATAAACAAATGGGATAAAAAATCAGCTTCCAAAAAACAAGAAGCAAAAATAAAAAAAATTGAAGATATTTTAAAATAGTTAAAAGTTTTAATGTAAAAATAAACTAAAAAAATAATATTCCATGCAACTAATCACCTCCATAGGCACAAACAAAGACCTGATATTGCAATATTTTG
>DYOW01000021.1:17816-32472 GCA_020720325.1 Desulfobulbus propionicus | reverse complement strand
ATGGTCTATTGCAAAAAGGAGCAAAACCATATGTGCTTAAGTCAACAGCATTGGGTTTGAAACCTGGCCTATATTGATATTTAAACACATAAATTTGTGTAAATCATGGCAAAACATCTTTTTATATTGGACTCATAACTAATAACCAAAATCCCACTTTTTGCCATGTATTTCCATAACCCTTGATATAACCGGATTTTTTGAGTCTTTTTTTGCCTTAAAGGCATTTAATTCATCTGTTAAGAGATAATTTTGCCCAAGACATTCAAATATAACAGATTTAATCCCCTGCGCGAGACCTTCAAAATTATATCCGCCTTCAAGAAAAAATGCGATTTTACCGTCACATAACTCATCAGCCAAATCAATTAAAACCCTTGAAAGATACGCAAAACCTTTTTCCGTAACCTTCATTTCGCCAAGAGGATCATCAAAATATATGTCAAAACCGGCAGACACAAGGATAAACTGGGGATTATACTGTTTTACAATGGGTTTAATAATCAAATTATAAATGTTTGCAAAATCCATATCTCCATGGCCTGCAGAAAGAGGTATATTTATTGTATAATATTTACCTTCTCCTGTCCCAACCTGTTCTGCTGCGCCGCTTCCGGGATAGTATGGATACTGGTGGGTTGAAATATAAAGGACTTGTTTGTCATTATAGAAAGAGTCCTGGGTTCCGTTTCCATGATGTAAGTCCCAGTCAACAATCAATATTCTTTTAAGATTGTATTTTTTTTTAAGATAACAGGCAGAAATTGCAATATTATTAAAAATACAAAAGCCCATTGCCTTTGAATGAATTGCATGATGCCCCGGAGGTCTGCAAAGCAAAAGACCGTTATCAATATTTTTTTCAAAAATTTCGTCAATAAGAGCTAATCCGCCGCCAGCGGCAAGACAGGATGCCTTCCATGTCACATTATTTGCAAGTGTGTCAGGATCAAGCTGAACCCATTCCATTTCCTGTGTTTTTTCCACACGGTTAATATAATTTATATCATGATTCCAGCTTATTTCTTCTTTGGTTGCCATTCGTGGTTTTATGAATTGTAACAAATCCGTCATTTCAGGCGTTTCAAGCATTTCATAAACATGAAAAAGTCTTCCTGGAGACTCAATGTGACCTGAGTCTTTTATGTGCTCCAAATATATGCTATCCTTTACAATTCCTGTTTTTTTCATAGTAAAAAAATTGAGATTGCCTTAATAATATAGAACAATATTTTCTGAAAAATAAGAAAGCATGTTTAACTAAACTTTAATGAAAATTCCATTTTAAAAGAAAATGAATCCCGTCGTCCTGAATATCATAATCAAGATGATCAGTATTTCTAAATGCATAGCCCCAGTATATTTCAGTATGGAGATTCTCAGTGGGATCCCATCTTAACCCGAGACCAGCGCTTGAAATATATGTGGGATCAGGGGTTGAAACCTTTGAATTCCAACTGAAACCCAAATCATAAAACGGACAAAGAAAAAGAACTCCATCTGACTTTTCAGTGGATATCCTTGGAACTTTTAACTGCCACACAGGCGCCCTGAATTCTAGGGATGACAACATGCCATTATCCCTTACAAGAAGGTTTTTCCTGTATCCCCTGACACTTGAGCCACCACCAACGGAAAATTTTTCCATTGAGAGCAACTGGTCTGTGGCAAGCTGCAAATCTGTCTTAAATATAAACTGGTTATATGAATTATTCATTATATTTCCAAGCCGTCTTGCCCACTGAAACTGCCCAAGCCATGAAAAAAACCTGCCGTCCGGCCCGTCATTATTTATTGTGGCATCACATGCCCCAATGCCAAAATTAAATGAAGACCTCAGGGCAAGCGCCTGATTCTGGGAACGCGCAACATAATCCTGAGCAAATCTCATCACAGTTATCCTGCTCTCTCCCTCTTCAGCGCCTTCTGAAAAATTAAATCCTGTGCCAAGGAGGAAACTCTTGTTTTCCCTTAATTCTCCGGTTAAAGAAAATATCAATTCCTTTGAAGGGGTTTTATAAACAGGATATCCAAAATAAAGACCTAATGTGTCTGTTTCACTTTCAATATCAAGGTCTTCAAAGGGAAATTCTATTACTGTGGAATTACTTTTTTCATACCAGAGCCTTAATGTGGGTTTTACAAAAAAATGTGGAAATTCGTAAGAGATATAGTAATCATCAAGTCCCTCGGTTAAGCTGTATCTAAGGCTTAATACATCACCCAAGCCGGATAGATTATTATGATATACTGAGACATCACCCCTGTAACTGCCAACGCTTGGCGACTGATTGTTTGAAAAGCTTATTTCACCTCCGTAGGGTCTTTCTTCTTCAACATCTGCCTTTAGAATAGCCTCACCGGGCTTTAATCCGGGAAGAAGGGATGCATTTAATTTTTTTACCCTGGGATCAAGGTGTAAGAGATGAATCTTTTCCTGAAGATCATTCATATTTAACGGTTTGTCATCAGGGGATTTCAAACGTGAAAGCACATAGCCTTTTCTTAATCTGCCTGATGTGTTAACCTGTATTGTATCAAGCCTGCCCTCAATAACCTTAAAAAGTATCTTTCCGTCTGAGACCTGCTGGTCAGGAATTATAACGCCGGAATTAATATAGCCTTTTTCAACATAATGTAATGTTAATTTATTTCTTATTTCATCAAGGTCTTCGATATAAAGCTCTTTATTCATGTAAGGGAGGCAGATTTCCTTAAGTTCCTTTTCAGAAAAAACGGTATTTCCCTCAAACACAAAATCTTTGACATAAATTTTTTGAGTTCCTGAAAGTTTTTCTTGTGTAGTTTTTTCAGGATATTTTCCGGGCTTAAGGATTTCATCAGGTGTTTCAGGCAAAAATTCAGGAAGTTTACTCTTTCTCTCCGAAGGATAGGGGCTGCTTTGAGGAAGATCCTCAGAAAGAGAAAGAACAGGAAGATTTATTAAAACAATAAATAAAAATAAGGTAAAAAAAATAGCCTTGCTCGTAAAGCGCTTATTTAAATATAAAAAAAAGAATCTATCCACTTTTATTTTCCTTTTCTTTTGTTAATACAATTTTTAACAATAAAATTTTATAATTTCAATCAAATTATTTAAAAAAATATACTAAATTATATAATGGCTCTATATGAAATATAGTGGGTAAATTATGGAAATTGACTTCAAACTATACAATACTATTGCACCCTCCCCTTAATCCCCTTCCATCAAGGGAGGGGAAATTTAATTGCTCCCTCTCCCCTTTTCTCCAAACAGTCCCCTCTCCCCTTGTGGGAGAGGGTGAGGGTGAGGGGTGATAAAAATATTACCCACTAAAAATCACATAGAGACTTATATATAATTTATATATACTTAACGAATTATTTGAATAAAATAATTTTTATGTTAATATTTTTAATTTTACAAAAGTTTTTTAAAAAAAACACATATTTTATTTATATATCGGGAGAATATCAAATTGAGTGAAGACAGCAATGTATTAAAACAAAGAAAAGAAAAGGCTGAAACCCTTGAAAATTCAGGGGTTGATCTATTTCCAAACAAGATTAAAAAAGAAAATAGTGTCAGAGAAGTAATTGACTATATAGATAAAAATTACAATCCTGTATCTCCGGAGGACAAAATTTTTTCTGTTTGCGGAAGGATAATGTCTTTAAGGAGAATGGGCAAGGCAGCATTTTTAAATATTGAAGATATGACAGGAAAAATCCAGGGACATGTCACCCGTGACGGTGTGGGAGTTGAAAAATATGAAATCTTCAAGAAATTTGATATAGGCGACATTATACAAATTAATGGCAAACCCTTTAAGACGCATACCGGTGAAAATACCATTTCTGCCACAGACATAAGGCTTGTCACAAAGTCTCTGTATCCCCTTCCTGAAAAATATCACGGACTTAAGGATGTGGAAACAAGATACCGCCAGCGTTACCTTGACATAATAATGGACAGCGAGGTAAGAGAGGTATTTAAGCTTAGATCAAAAATAATCGGAATAATACGTGAATATTTTACCCAAAATAATTTTCTTGAGGTGGAAACACCTATGATGCAGACAATTGTGGGAGGAGCCACTGCAAAACCCTTTGTCACCCATCATAATGCCCTTGATATGTCATTATTTTTAAGGATTGCCCCGGAACTTCCATTAAAAAGGCTTCTTGTGGGAGGTTTTGAAAGGGTCTTTGAATTAAACAGGAATTTCAGGAACGAGGGCATATCAACCCAACACAACCCGGAATTTACCATGCTTGAATTTTATGAGGCTTACGCTGTCTTTGAAGACCTTATGGACAGGACAGAAGAGCTTTTTAAAGATATTGCAATGAAAATCCACGGTAAATACGAACTACCCTATGGAGAAGCGACAATAGATTTTGCAAAGTGGCAAAGAATAAGCTTTCATGACTCCATAGCTATATGTTTATTTAATAATAAAAAAATTGATGAACTTAGTGAAGAAGAGTCAGATGAAATTTTTAATAAAGAAAAAATAGATAAAAGACTAAAACATTATGGGGTTAAAATGCATGCGGACGAACCACTTGGTAAATATCAGGCAAAACTCTTTGACCTGTTTGTTGAACCACAACTAATCCAGCCCACATTTGTAACGCATTATCCCACTGATATATCACCGCTTGCAAGGAAAAACGCTGAGAATCCATTAATCACGGACAGATTTGAGCTTTTTATAGGTGGAAAAGAGATTGCAAACGGATTTTCCGAATTAAACGACCCAAGGGATCAAAAAATGCGTTTTGAAGAACAGGTTGCCATGAAGGAACTTGATGAAGAAATTCCGCCTGAGGTTGATTATGATTACATAAGGGCGCTGGAATACGCAATGCCCCCTGCGGCAGGAGAAGGAATCGGAATTGACAGGCTTGTGATGCTTTTTACCAATTCACTTTCAATAAGAGATGTTATCCTGTTCCCGCTTATGAAACCACATCAAACAGTATCAGACGAAAAAAAGGCTGTTATAAAAGCCTCATAATTATGAATTTTGAACTATTTGTAGCCTTCAGATATCTAAAAGCCAAGAGAAAACAGGCTTTTATCTCCCTTATAAGCGTGATATCCATTATAGGAGTCGCTCTTGGCGTAATGGCGCTTATAACCGTTATATCTGTAATGGGAGGATTTGAAGAACACTGGAGGTCAAAACTTCTGGGCATTAATTCCCATGTGGTGGTAAGAAATCATACCGGAGCTTTTTCGGATTACAGGGAGATTATAAACAAACTTAAGGAAATTAAACTTGAAAAAAAGATGTCAGAGAATTTCTGGGACAGGATTTCCTTTAAAAAACCTGAAAAAGATATTGTTGGCATCACCCCTATGATTTATATCCAGGGTTTGTTGTCAGGCGGTGGCAGTGTAAGCGGTGTAATTATCAGGGGAATAGAACCTGAAACATATTCTAAGGTCGCTGAACCTGGTTTAACAATTGCGGGGCAGGGAATTTCAGGACTTGGCAAAGATAACGCAAAGAACAGCCTTCCGTCAATTATTTTGGGTGTTGAACTTGCCAAAAATCTTAATGTTTCCGTTGGTCAGAATGTACAGCTTATTTTACCAACCGGCACAATCACGCCTGTGGGCATGATGCCCAAAATAAGGGGATTTAAGGTGGCTGGAACTATATCTTCCGGGGTTTATGACTATGATGCATCCCTTGCCTTTATAGACCTACATGATGCGCAGAAACTTTTGGGAATCGGGGACATGGTTCAGGGTATTGAATTAAAGGTTGCAGACATATATTCTTCAAACCTGATTGTTAATATTATCAGGGAAAAACTCCCAGGTGAATTCTGGGCTACTGACTGGCAGAAGATGAGCAGAAACCTTTTTTCTGCTCTAAAACTGGAAAAACTGGGGCTTTTTATTGTTCTGACCCTTATTGTCCTTGTGGCTGCATTTAACATTATCAGCACACTTATAATGATGGTCATGGAAAAAGCTGAAGATATCGCTGTATTAAAGGCGCTTGGCGCAAATGACAATCAGATTTTAAGGATTTTTATGCTTAACGGCTCAATTATCGGATTTTTAGGCACTTTTATCGGTGTTTTAGGAGGAATTGGGCTTTGCGCACTGTTAAAAAAATATAAATTTATTGAGATTCCAGCTGATGTTTACTTTACCGATAAAATTCCCGTGCTGTTAAATCCTGCGGATGTTGTGATAATAGCGCTTTCCGCAATTATTATTTGTTTTCTTGCCACAATTTATCCATCCAGACAGGCGGCAAGAATAAAACCTTCGGAGATATTAAGGACAGGATAACAGGAAAAACCCTGTTTAATAAGGTTTTTCCTGTTTAACTATATAAATTTATTTACATTTACTATTTCATTTTTTTATACATCTTTTTGTGGTGCATTTTCTTTTCCATAGGCATGGTTTTATCCATGGACATATCAGCAGGGCAATCCTTTATATCATAAAATGCAATGATCCTTGTGTGCTGATAATTGTTATTAAGAGATTTATTGGTGATCTGCGGGCTGTGTGTATCTCCAAGGCTGTAAACCTTGTAATATTCGTGAGGTATGTTAACGAGATATTTGTCAATAACATTTATTGGGGCTTCAGCTCTTTTTAATGCAATTTGCTGATTTTTATTGCTTTTACCTGTTTTGGAGGCGCTTCCGATCATCACAAGATGAACTTTTCTGCCCATGCTTTTTTTGGATAGATAATCTGTAAAGCTAACGAGCCTGTTCATTTCACCTGCAGGTATTTTGCCTGAACCAACAGGAAAAAATATTGTGATCTCGCCTGAGCCATATTTTCTTGACATTTCTTCAAGTTTTATAATGGTTTTGTGATCAATTTCAAAATCCTGCTTAATGGCATCCAGAACCATCCTTGTTTCATCTTTCTGGGTTGCCATCTGAACATTGTGAGAATCAGCAAGAACCTGACCAAGGGTTGACGCCTGTTCTGTTGATGAATGACCTGTGAGTGTTCCCTCTGGAAGTGTGTAATTTTTACTGCTTCCGTCAGGCTGGGTGAGTTTTAATTCTGTTTTTTGCCCTGCGCATCCACCTGCGACTAAAAGCAAAGCACAGATGATAACTTTTGCCAGATTGTTTTTCATTTTTAATTTCCTCCTTTGTTTTTTGTTTATTTTTTGTGGTTAATTCAAACATTCCATAACTATTTTACTATTTTTAATATAAAGATAAAATAAAGTCAAATAAAAAAACAAAAAAAAAAATATTAATTCATTTTTGTATTTTTTGCTGATTTTGTGATTATTAAAGTTTTAATCCTAATTTTTTTTATATAAAAAAAAATCACTGAAAGGGTATTATTTTAATTGCATATAAAGACAAAAGGTCTTAAAATTTATATTTTGTCATTAATAAACAGTATAAAATTACAGGAGCGACTTGATGAAAATAGAATATGATCCGGATATACCGACAAAGGCAAGACCCACAATAAAAGGCGTGATTAAAGATGCTAACATCAGGACATGCAACTGTGGCTGTGACGAGCTTTATGTCTCTTTAAGCGGTAAAGGAAGGCTTGATATTAAATGTTACGACTGTGGCACAAGCTTTCTTGAGATTGAATTTGAGGAAGAGGAATAATGCAGGCATTAATTGTCCTCCAGGACGGAAAAACCTTTCACGGTGAATCCTTTACAGGAGAGGGTGAAATCATAGGAGAGCTTGTTTTTAACACAAGCATGACAGGCTATCAGGAAATTCTTACAGATCCTTCCTACAAGGGACAAATTGTCACAATGACCTATCCTCTTATTGGAAATTACGGCATAAACCCTGATGACAGCGAGTCTGATAAAATTCATCCCGAGGCATTAATTATAAGGGAACACACAGTTAACTACAGCAACTGGAGGGCAAAAACAGGCTTAAAGGAATTTTTGCAGTCTCAGGGCATATTGGGTATTGAAAATGTTGATACACGAGCTGTCACAAGGCATTTAAGAACTACCGGCGCAACAATGGCTATAATTTCAACAAAAGACGCAGATCCAGGGACACTATTAAAAAAGCTTGAAAAAGCAAGCCCTGCAATTGTTGGAATTGACCTTGTAAAACAGGTAACCTGCCTTGAGCCTTATCTGTGGATAGATGACCAAAAAATACCCATAAATATTAATAAGCTCCCACCCAAAAAAGCCGGCAAAAAAAGAGTTGCCGTTATTGACTGTGGGTTAAAAATAAATCAACTGAGAATCTTTGCGGAATTAAACTGTGAGTGCATTGTGCTTCCATACACCGCAACCTCTGAAGAAATTTTAACAGTTGACCCGGACGGGATTTTTCTTTCAAACGGCCCGGGAGACCCTGCTGCTTTAACAGAGCTTATAAATACAATAAAAAAACTTCTTGGAAAAAAACCAATTTTTGGGATATGTCTTGGACATCAGGTTTTAAGCCTTGCCCTTGGAAGCAAAACCTTCAAGCTCAAATTCGGACACAGGGGAGGAAATCAGCCAGGAAAAAATTTATGTGGATGCAATGTGGAAATAACCTGCGAAAATCATGGCTTTGCCGTGGATCCCTCCACTATAAATACCGATGAAGTTGAGATTACACATATAAATCTGAATGATAATACCATTGAAGGCATAAGACATAAAAAAATTCCTGCATTTTCCGTTCAGTTTCACCCTGAAAATTGTCCAGGGCCCAGAGATTCCCAGCATATATTTAAAAACTTTATAGAATTAATGGAAAATCCCAAAAAAGAAATATAATTCTTGGGATATTAAAGGATATTATGCCAAAAAGAGAAGATATAAAAAAAATCCTTATAATAGGCTCAGGACCAATTGTCATTGGCCAGGCCTGCGAGTTTGATTACTCAGGAACCCAGGCCTGCAAGGCATTAAGAGAAGAAGGATATGAAATAGTACTTGTAAACTCAAACCCTGCAACCATCATGACAGACCCTGAAACAGCGGACAGGACATACATTGAGCCAATTACCCCTGAAATAATTGCAAAAATAATTGAAAAAGAAAGACCCGATGCAGTTCTTCCCACCCTTGGCGGACAAACAGCCTTAAATACTGCGGTTAAGCTTTCTGATATGGGTATCTTTGCAAAATATAACATGGAGATGATAGGCGCTTCAAGGGATGTTATTCACAAGGCTGAAGACAGAGAACAGTTCAAATCAGCCATGGAAAGGATCGGTCTTAAAGTCCCTAAAAGCATTATTGTAAATTCCATTGCCCAGGCAAGTGAAGTGGCAAAGGAACTGGGATTTCCCATAATAATAAGACCAAGCTTTACACTTGGTGGAAGCGGCGGCGGAATTGCCTATAATATTGAAGAACTCATAAATATATGTATCTCAGGTCTGGAGCTTAGCATGATCCATGAAGTGATGCTTGAGCAATCAGTTATAGGTTGGAAAGAATACGAGCTTGAGGTGATGAGGGATAAAAACGATAATGTTGTTATTATCTGCAGCATTGAAAATATTGACCCAATGGGCATTCATACTGGAGACAGCATAACAGTAGCCCCTGCCCAAACACTTTCTGATAAAGAATATCAGATGATGAGGGATGCCTCCATAAAAATAATTAGGGAAATCGGCGTTGAAACCGGCGGTTCAAACATACAATTTGCCATAAATCCACAAAACGGCGATATGGTGGTTATTGAGATGAACCCAAGGGTATCCCGCTCCTCTGCCCTTGCCTCCAAAGCGACAGGCTTTCCCATAGCAAAAATCGCCGCAAAACTTGCAGTGGGATATACCCTTGATGAAATACCAAATGACATCACAAGGGAAACAATGGCTTCCTTTGAACCCACAATAGATTACTGCGTTATCAAAATTCCACGCTGGACATTTGAAAAATTTCCTGAAACCGACGACCTTCTCACCACCTCAATGAAAAGTGTTGGGGAAACAATGGCAATAGGAAGGACATTCCGGGAGGCTCTGCAAAAAGGCATAAGATCCCTTGAAACTGGCAGATTTGGCCTTGGATTTGACGGAAAAGACCAATGGATCAAAAATGATATTGAAATAACAAGGGAACATATAATAAAAAAGCTCAGAACCCCTAATTCCCAGAGGCTTTTTTACATACCTCTTGCCATGGAAAACGGATTTTCAATTGAGGAAATCTACAGGCTCACAAACATTGACCCCTGGTTTTTATTTCAAATAGCAAGGATAAATGACGAAGGCTATAAATTAATACAGGAAACCCCTGAAACCATTAAATCAAGATTATTTCACTATAAAAGAGAGGGTTTTTCCGATAATCAGATTGCATACTGCCTTAAAACTTCTGCCGATAAGATAAGAAACCTGAGAAATGAACTTG
Source organism: Desulfobulbus propionicus (assembly GCA_020720325.1). Classification (GTDB taxonomy): domain Bacteria; phylum Desulfobacterota; class Dissulfuribacteria; order Dissulfuribacterales; family DYOW01; genus DYOW01. Next base: position 22,126 of record DYOW01000021.1, on the reverse strand, counting down.
ACATAAAGCCTGTTTACAAACTTGTTGACACATGCGCTGCGGAATTTGAGGCTTATACTCCTTACTATTATTCAACTTATGAACAGGAAAACGAGGCAAATTCAACAGATAGAAAAAAAGTTATGATACTTGGCGGCGGGCCAAACAGGATTGGTCAGGGGATTGAATTTGATTACTGTTGTGTTCATGCCTCTTTTGCCCTCAAAGAAGATGGCATTGAAAGCATTATGGTTAATTCAAATCCTGAGACAGTGTCCACTGACTATGACACATCCGATAAATTATATTTTGAACCTTTAACCCTTGAAGACGTGCTTCATATCTATGAAACAGAAAAACCAATGGGCGTTATTGTCCAGTTTGGCGGTCAGACTCCTTTAAACCTTACAGCAGGTCTTTCAAAGGCAGGTGTCCCAATACTTGGAACAAGCCCCGCAAACATAGAAAAAGCTGAAAACAGGAAAGGCTTCCAGGAAATGCTTCAAAAACTAGGATTAAACCAGCCACCAAACGGAATTGCCAGAGATTTTAACGAAGCAAAGGAAATTATAGAGAGAATAGGCTATCCTGTTGTGGTAAGACCTTCTTTTGTGCTTGGCGGAAGGGCTATGAAAATAGTTTATGACGAAGAAGGCCTTAATGAATTTATGGGAGAGGCAATATCTGTTTCCGAAGGACATCCCATACTTATTGACCATTTTCTCCAGGATGCCATTGAGGTTGATGTGGATGCAATTTCAGACGGCGACCATACTGTTGTCGCAGGTATTATGGAACATATTGAAGAGGCAGGCATACATTCAGGTGACTCTGCATGTGCCCTTCCTGCGCAGACCCTCTCTGCAAAATTACTGGATGAAATTAAAATTGCCACAAAAAAAATGGCTCATGAATTACATGTCATTGGTCTTATGAATATCCAGTATGCCATAAAAGACGGGATTCTTTATGTGCTTGAGGTTAACCCAAGGGCATCAAGAACAGTTCCATTTGTAAGTAAAACAATAGGCGTTCCCCTTGCAAAACTTGCCACAAAGATAATGACAGGCAAAACCCTCGCTGAACTGGGATTTATCAAGGAACCTTCTTTTAGTCATGTATCTGTGAAAGAGGCAGTGTTTCCATTTAAAAAATTTCCTGGAGTTGATATTATTTTAGGGCCTGAAATGAAATCCACAGGCGAGGTCATGGGAATAGATTCGGATTTTGGAATGGCATATGCCAAGAGCCAGATAGCGTCAGGCACAAATCTTCCCATGTCAGGAACGGCATTTTTAAGCATAAGAAGGGGTGAAAAAGAACCCATTCTGGAGGTTGCAAGGGGTCTTATTAATCTTGGCTTTAAGTTACTTGCAACAGAAGGCACATGGTGTTACTTAAATGAAAGTGAAATTCCTGCTGAAAGGGCATTTAAAATATCTGAGGGAAAGCCAAATGTAATTGATCTTATAAAAAACAAGACTATCCACCTTGTCATAAATACTCCGGGCATAAAGAGAAAAAACAGATCGGATTCATTTTATATAAGAAGGGCTGCCCTTGAATATGAAATTCCTTTTTTTACCACTGTTGAGGCTGCAGGCGCTGTTATTAAGGCAATAACCGCCATTAAGAGCAGGGAAATGAATGTGCTTTCCTTACAGGAATTTTACGAAAAAAATCAGGCGCTACAAAATGAGCACAAATAAAGAAACTAAAAGAAACATGCGTTACCCCAAAGAAGAATGCGGTGTTTTCGGTATATGGGGACATCCGGATGCGGCTAAGATAAGTTATTTCGGTCTCTTTGCATTACAGCATCGCGGACAGGAAAGCGCAGGCATTGTGACCTCGGATGAAAAAGAAGTTCATGCATATAAATCAATGGGTCTTGTGAGCGAGGTATTTACTGAACGGAGGCTAAACGACCTTAAAGGACATATCTCAATAGGCCATGTCAGATACTCCACAACAGGCTCGTCAATAATACAAAATGCACAGCCGTTTTGCGTAAGACATGCAGGCTGCACCATAGCAATCGCTCACAACGGGAATCTTGTAAATTCTAAAACACTAAAAAATGAGCTGGAAAATCAGGGATCAATCTTTCAGACAACAATGGACAGCGAAGTTATTGTCCATCTCCTTGCAAGATCATGGAAATTTGGTCTGGAAGAGGCCATTATTAACACCATGTCTTTTATAAAAGGCTCATACTCCCTTGTTTTATTAACCGAAGATAAAATTATCGGTATCCGCGACCCATATGGCATAAGACCCCTTTGTATAGGCAAATTAAACGATTCATATATGCTTACCTCTGAAACCTGCGCCCTTGACCTTATTCAGGCTGAATACGTAAGAGATGTAAATCCGGGAGAAGTTGTTATTATTGATAAAAACGGATTACATTCTTTTACAGCCCTAAAATCCCAGAAATGCGCCAATTGTATCTTTGAATTTATATATTTTGCAAGACCTGACAGCAACATATTCGGCAGAAATGTATATAATTTCAGAAAGGGACTTGGGGAGCAAATGGCAAAGGATTTTACCTTTCAGGGCGACTTTGTCCTTCCTTTTCCTGATTCTGGCAACTACGCAGCAGTTGGCTTTGCCCAGGCATCAAAAATCCCCCTTGAGCTTGCTGTGATAAGAAATCATTATGTGGGCAGGACATTTATACAACCAGGTCAACACATGAGAGAATTTGCGGTGAGGGTTAAACTTAATCCTGTAAAAGACATGATCCGCGGTAAGAGGATTATTATTGTTGATGACTCAATTGTAAGGGGCACCACAAGCAAAAACAGAATTAATGCCATAAAGGCAGCAGGCGCAAAAGAAATAGACATGCTTGTAAGTTGCCCGCCCATAAAATATCCATGTTATTACGGCATTGATTTTCCATCTGAAAGCGAACTAATCGCCCATAATAAAACCGAAAATGATATAAAAGAATATCTTGGTCTTGATAATCTCAAATACATGTCAGTGGAGGCGCTTTTAAAGGTTGCAGGTGAAAACAGCGAGGACAGGTTCTGCCTTGCCTGTTTTACGGGAAAATATCCCATACATATTGATGAAAAAATGGAAAAATTAGCCCTCGAAAAAATATGATCTTTACAGAAGAAAAAATCCTCTCCATTGCCGGCGAGGTAATTGACATTGAGATTTCCGGTCTTTCTGACGTAAAAAAGGCGCTTAACAGCGATTTTTTCAAGGCTGTCAATATTATCCTTAATATCAAAGGCAGGGTTATTGTCTCAGGTGTGGGAAAATCCGGGATTATCGGAAAAAAAATCTCCGCAACCATGTCAAGCGTTGGCACCCCTTCAATCTTTCTTCATCCTGTTGAAGCGCTTCACGGCGACCTTGGCATTGTGACCTGTGATGACTGTATCATAGCAATTTCCAATAGCGGCGATACTTCCGAGCTTATATCCCTTGTCTCAATCCTTAAAAACAGGAATATCCCGGTTATTTCCCTTGTTGGCATATTAAATTCAACGCTTGCCAGATTATCTGATGCAGTTATCTTTGCAGGGGTAAAAAAAGAAGCCTGCTCCCTTGGTCTTGCCCCAACCGCAAGCACAACCGCCACACTTGCTCTTGGTGATGCCCTTTCCATCGCTCTTCTTGAATGCAGGGATTTCAGCCCTGAAGATTTCAAAAAAAATCACCCTGGCGGCACCCTTGGTGAAAGATTAAAGGTCATGGTAAGGGAAGTTATGCTTAAAGGACATGATGTCCCTGTGGTAATGTCCGGAGCGCCAATGCAAGATGCGGTTGAAGAGATAAACAGAAAAAAATTAGGCGCTGTTATTGTAACTTTTAATGACAATAAATTATCCGGAATTATTACTGACGGCGATATCAGAAGGATTATATCAAAAGGAAAAAATATCTTTAATATGACCGTTGATGATATTATGACCATAAATCCCAAAAAAACAGGACCTTATAACCTTGCCCACGAAGCCCTTGAAATTATGGAAAGATATCTCATTACAGTTCTGCCAGTTACAGATGAAATTAATATTGTCTGCGGCATAGTCCACCTTCATGATTTGCTTGGAAAAGGGAAATTTAAGTTTATTGTGTAAAATCCAAGTTTCTGGTTTTTTCATGTAATTTGGGTAGAATTTAGTTAACTGCCAGAAACCTCTGCAATTTATTTCATAAGAATCTAAAGATTAAAGCTTGCAATGCCTCTCTTAATTTAAGCTTATAATTGCGTTAAGTTATCCTCAGATATTTTCAAGAACTAATCCATATCCATTTATCATAACTTTTTGAAAAAAAATTATTGTTTTGCATGAAAATAACTA
>DYOW01000021.1:0-17716 GCA_020720325.1 Desulfobulbus propionicus | reverse complement strand
TAAGGTTATCTAACAAAAAATCAATTTGAAAAAAAACATTTCAGATTTTAATTTTATTTAATTTCCTGCCAAAGCCCTTTCTATCTCTTTTCTTATATTCATTATTGCCTCCACAGGGTCTTTTGCATCACGTATTGGTCTTCCCACAACAAGGTAATCAGCTCCATTTTTTATTGCATCATAAGGTGTCGCCATTCTTTTTTGATCAGAGAGAATATCTGTTCTTTCATTAAAATTTAGTGGTCTTATACCGGGTGTCACAATAATTGGTTTGTCTCCAAGTTTTTCCCTTAACAGTTTTACTTCAAGCGGGGAGGCAACAACACCGTCACATCCCATCTCCATTGTCTCCCCTGCCCTCTTGAGAACAAGCTCGGAGACAGGAATATTTATTCCCATACTGTGTATGTCATCCTGACTCATACTGGTAAGAACTGTTACTCCCAACACCTTTAAGTCATGACCTTTGCTGAGAGACGCTGCCTTTGCGACAGGCTTGATTGCATGGACTGTGGTGAAGGTGACATTTTTTTTTGCTATTTCCATTATTGAAAGCCTTACTGTTTCCGGAATATCATATAATTTAAGGTCAAGCATAATAAGATTTCCCCTGTCAGCAAGCCACTTTATTATGGTGTCTCCTTCAGATATAAAAAGCTGCAAACCAACCTTAAAAAAGTTTGTATAGCCTTCAAATTTTAATACAAAATCCTTTGCGCTGTTTATATTTTCAAAATCCAGCGCAAAAATTATCCTGTTTTCAATTGGAATGTTTTTATTCATAATTTTTTTCCGAAAAGGTGATTAAGAATTATCCTATAATATAATCGCAAAAGCAGGTATAATAAATATAATTTATGAACAAAATTAAGGTAATCAGTGAAATTTCCCCTGACGGATCAGACAGGATTTTTCAAAGGACTGAATTTAACCATAAAACTGCTGTATTTATAAAGCCTTCCCAAAATCCAAAGGGAATAACAGAGGCAATAAGTTATTATAATATAGGACGCCATCTTTATAAAAAAGGTATCCCTGTTCCTGAGATTTATTCTTTTAATAATATCGGCGGTGAGATATTGGTTGAGGATCTGGGGGATGAAAAATTTTTTGATGCGCTTTCAAACCTCAGTTCAGATAATAAAAAACAAAATATTTTTACATGGTATGAACGAATAGTAAGGGAACTTGCCTGTATGCAGGTAAAGGGTGGCGAGGATTTTAATCCTGACTGGTGTTATGATACCCAATATTATGATGAACACCTTGCCTTTAACCGTGAGTGTCTTTATTTTATTAATAGTTTTCTTGTTGATTATCTTAAGCTAAATATTGAAAGACTTTCGCCTTTAAAAGAGGAACTCTTTCATTTTGCAAATAATGTAAAAAATTTTGAAAGGCGCTTTTTCCTGCACAGGGATTTTCAGTCGAGAAACCTGATGATTTTTAATGAAAATATCAGAATAATTGATTTTCAGGGTGGAAGGCTTGGCCCACTTGGCTATGATCTGGCATCTCTTTTAATTGATCCATATGCGCAGATTGACAGGTCATTTTGGATAGATTTAATAAAGATATACCTTGATGAATTAAGTTTTCTTAATATTAAAAAAGATTTTGATATTTTATGGAATGAATTTCTTATTTTAAGCCTTTTAAGAAATATGCAGGTTTTAGGGGCATTTTCCTTTTTGTCAAAAATTAAAAACAAGGCTTTTTTTAGCGTGTATATTATACCGGCGCTTGATAATTTAAGATATCTTCTTTCTTTATATAATAAAAAAGAATTAAAAAACCTCTCCAAAACATTAGATGATATTTCAATAATATAAAAAACAGATTATGAAAAAATATAATAAAAGTAATAAAACGTTTTTCTTTATAATAAGCATTCTTACATTATTTCTTATATTAATAATCCCTTTATTTTTAATCAAATTTTTGCCTGCATCAGGATTATTAAACAGAATTATCAACAAACAACATCTTAATCTTGAAATCAATAAGGCTGAGTGGAAATGGTTTCCTTTTCCTCAAATTCAAATAGGCGATATAAAATATAAAGATAATAATACGGAATTTTATGCCCAAAAAGGCTCTGTCAGACCAAGTTTTCTCTCTTTAATTAATTTTACTGTTACATCTGATATAAATTTAAGTAATGTTAATCTTGTTTATACCCCTGATATAAACGATAATAAAGACAAAAATAACGATAAGAATAAATTATCATGGCTAAACAGATTAAATATTAATGATGGCAACATCACCATAATAACAGATAAAATAAAGGATAAAATTTATAATATTGATAATTTACATTTTAATAATGTCAATTTGAATCTTGATATTGATATGCATGAAATTATACTTAAAACCACATCAAAATCAAATTTATGGGAATATGCTAAAATAAATGCTGTCTATGAAACAAATACCAATAATTATTTATTTAACATTGAAACTAAACATCTGAGTATTGATTTATTAAATAATATTATACCAAAAGAGGAAAATCTAAGTGTTACCAAATCCGATATTAACGGAAATATTATTATAAAAGGAAACGGATTAAATAACATAGATTTTAAAATCGCTGGAAAAGACTCTGCTGTTGGATTTTTTAAGGATAATGAAGAAAAAATTCTTAAATTAAAGCAATATAACCTTGAATTCATAAAGGCTGCAAGAGATTACCAGGTTAAGATTAATGAGATGGATGTTTCTGAACCTTCAATGACGCTCTCAGGCTATGTTAACAGGACATATATTCCTGATGCCTACCCAAAATGGGATGCGGATATAAAGTCTGAAAATCTTGATGCCGGGGCATTAAGGGATTACATAAACCTTATTTTCAAGGGCTATGACGAGCCTGAAAGGATTTTTAAGCGCTTAAAATCAGGGACAGCTCTTACCGCACATTACTCCTACCACGCCCAGAGCAAGTATCCTTCCAAGACCAAACACATATTTTTTGAGGGCTTTCTTGAAAAGGGAGAGGTTTATATGCCTACTATAAATTTTAGCATAGATGAGGTGTCAGGAAATATAATTCTTAGCGACGGTGTTCTGTATATAGAAAAAATAGAGGCAAAAAAAGGAAATAATAAGGGATATGACGGTGATTTACTCATATCCGTTGATGAAACAGACCAGTTTAAGCTCGATATATTTCTTGAGGCAGAGCCTGACAGCATAAAAGATATATTAAATCAAGTATTTGAAAAAAAACATATAAAGGATGAGATACAAAGGTTTTCAAACATGAACGGGGTGGTAAAGGGAAGGCTGATACTAGGTGATTCCCTGGAACATATCAAACCTGATATAAGAATAGATGATATCAACGCAAAACTTTCATATTCAAGGCTTCCCTGGGATATTTCGCTTAAACATGCAAAGGTTAATATTACTAATGACTTTGTCCGCTTTAGTCAAGTTAACGCAAATCTTGATAATAATAAAATATTAAACTTAAAGGGCGCTGTAGGTCTTGATGATAACTACACCATGATTATTGATGAATTGGATGCAAACCTTGATGCCAACGCAACCTTTATTAAATTAAAAAATTATGAATACTTTTCCAAAAAGCTGCAACCAGCATTAAATAATATCTCAGGTGATTTAAAAATAAATAATTTAAGCATTAAAGGCATGTTTTTTGATCCTGAAAAGTGGAAGTATAACGGCAATTTAGAGCTTAATAATATTATTTTTCTTTCTGATTTATTCTTTTCGGAAACAAAGATTGAAAAAGGAAATCTAACTTTAAATCAGGATGAAATAAAAATAAGCTCACTGGATTTTATACCCTTAAATGATAATAATAAGCTAAATTTAAAGGGTAAACTTGATAATCCAATACATAATGAATTAAAAAACTATGAATTAACTTTCACAGGAAATACCGGCTTAAATGCCTATAACTGGATAAAAAGCAAAGACATTATTGATAATATGTTTATGCCCAAATTTCCATGTAAGCTTGATAATTTCAGGATTAAATCAGCGCAGAAGCTTTTTTCAGTGGAGGGAACTATAAAAACACCTGAGAATCAGGATAATATCCAAACCTATATAAATATGGATCGCTCGGACACCAGTCTTTCCATTCATAATTTATCAATAAAAAAGAATAATAAACCATTATCAAATATGAAATTTAAGGTATTTTTTAATAAAAACTATGAGACACATTTTAATTTTAACGGCGCCCTCAATAAAGAAACAGTAGATGAAATTTTGATGGAAAACAAGATACTTCTTGGGCAAATATCCGGTGATTTTGATTTGATATATAATCCTGATAATTTTAAGGAAAACAGGCTTAACGGCAATATAATGGTTGAATCTCTATTCTGGACATTCGGAACCGACAAACCTTTTTTTATTAAACAGCTTAAGGCAGACGGCAGGGATAAGCGCTGTGATTTGCATGATGTAAAATTATTATTAAATGAAGAGGAAATTTTGTTTGACGGCAAACTGGATGTTAAAGATAATGCAACAGATATGTCAGGAACTGTAAAATCCGTCAAACTTTCTGAAAAAAATCTGGATTATTTTTTTGGAGACGAAGACGGCAACAATACATCTATTATTGAAAAATGGAAGATTAACGGTGAATTTGATTATGCCATAAACGAATATGAAATCACAAAAAAGAAAACAGATAACAACAAGGAAGATTCAAATTCAACCCTTCTTATAAAGGATGTATCAGGAAAATATTTTATTTATCCCGAAAAAAAATCCCTCACAGAGATAAAAAAAGGAAATCTATGCGGGCTTTTGCTTGACGGCACAATCAAAAAACATGATAAAGAAAAAAATGAATATTTTAATCTTATCTCCTCTGCAAACACCACTGTCTTATTTCAGGAATTTTTGCCATGCATGGGGTTTAAGGCAGGGGAGCTTGAGGGTAGGTTTATAATGAATCTCAATCTTTCAAGAAAAAATAATAGCTGGGTATCTGGACATCTGTCATTAAACTCAGAAAACGGAAAAATTCAAAAAATGACACTCCTTTCAAAAATACTTACAATAGTTAATATCACCTATCTGCTTGAGAACCTGCAGGATATTTTCAGCAGCGGATTTAGTTACAATTCAATGGAAATCAGCGGAACAATAAAAGACGACAGATTTTTTGTTGATAAAACCATATTAAAGGGAAGCGGATTAAATATGTTTGCAAACGGCAATATTAATCTTAAAAATATGGAAGCTGATTTAATTGTCCTTGTCACCCCCTTTAAGACTGTTGACGCGATTATCAGCAATATCCCCATTATAGGAAAGCTGGTCACAGGGGAACACGGCGCTGTAATGTCCTATCCTATGGGGGTTAAAGGTAAATTAAGCGACCCTGAAATAAACACTGTTCCGCCGGAATCTGTTGGTGAGGCATTAATGACAATTGTCACCGAGACGTTAAGACTTCCTTTCAGGATATTTTCACCAATCTTTAAAAATGGCAAAAATGGCAAACATGATGACAAACCAACAAACGACAGGCAGCCTCAATAATTTTAAGGGACATATTCAGGTATATACCGGAAACGGCAAGGGAAAAACAACCGCTTCAATGGGTCTTGCTGTAAGAGCAATGGGCGCAGGGTTTAAGGTCTTATTTGCCCAGTTTATGAAGTCCGGGGATTATAACGAGATAAAATTTCTTTCAAAATTTGGCGATAATATCAATATAATGCAGTTAGGAACTGGTAATTTTGTATTTAACAAACCATCTGAACAGGATTATAAAATAGCATCTGATGGATTAAAAAAAATTGAAGAAATTATCGCTAAAAATATATATAATATTGTTATTCTTGACGAGATTAATGTGGTGTTAAGCAAAAAACTAATTGAAATTGCCGATTTTATGGCTTTTCTTGACAGAATACCCCCGAATGTTGAACTGATACTTACAGGAAGGAATGCGCCTAAAGAAGTTATAGGCAGGGCAGACCTTGTCACAGAGATGCGGGAAATCAAACATTATTATGAAAAAGGAATAATAGCAAGGGAAGGAATAGAGAAATAGAGGGAATGTTTTGATTAAAAATTATAGGCTAAATCAAAATGACACAAAATTATGAACGCTCCCATTTAAGGCTTAAAATTATGTATTTATTCTTTGACACAGAAACAACTGGACTTCCAAGAAGCTGGAAAGCTCCCCTTACAGACCTTAATAACTGGCCAAGGCTTGTCCAACTTGCCTTTCTGCTATACGACATTGACGGCGACAAAATTTCAGAAGGAAACTTTATCATTAAACCAGATGGGTTTATTATTCCACAGGATGCAGCAAAAATTCACGGTATAACAACTGAACGAGCTGAAAAAGAAGGACATCCCCTCCTGACAGTTCTTGAAAAATTTCAAAACCTTATTGAACAGGCAAAATGTCTTGTGGCTCATAATATGGCGTTTGATGAAAAAATAATCAGCGCTGAATTTTTACGCAACAACATGAAAAACAACATTTCATTTAAGAAAAAAATCTGCACCATGAAAAGCGCCACTGATTTCTGCGCTATTAACTGGAATTATGGCTATAAGTGGCCAAAACTTTCAGAACTACACCACAAGCTTTTCAGCACAGGCTTTGATGACGCCCACAATGCTTCAGTTGATATTAACGTAACAGCCAAATGCTTCTGGGAATTAAAACGACTTGGAAAAATTTAAGAATTTTTTGTCTTGTTTCTTTATTAATAATCCAAAAATTAATAAGCTTAAATAAAAAAGGGGGATTTAACCCCCTCATTATAATAAATTTATAAGTTTTAAGGCTGCTTTATTCGCCTACTTTAATATTTATCTGTTTTGGTTTTACTTCTTCTTTTTTGGGGAGTGTTATTTTAAGAACACCTTTGTCATATTTTGCCTCAACATTCTCCTGAACTACTCCTGCAGGAAGTCTGAATGCCCTTGAAAAAGAACCGTAGCGTGTTTCTATCCTGTGGTAGTTTTCCTTTTTTTCTTCTGTTTTTTGTTTTTTTTCGCCTTTAATTATGAGGACATCATTTGAAAGAGAGATATCAATTTCATTTGGCTCCATACCAGGCGCTTCAGCCTTTACAACAATGGCATCATCAGTTTCTGAGATGTCAATCGCAGGTATCCAGTCACCTTCAATGGACATTACATCCCTGCCTCCCCAGAAATCCTGGAAAAGTCTGTCCATTTCCCTTCTGAGGTTAGTTAATTCCCTTGCCGGTCTAAATGGTGATAAATCAAACATGTTTTTATCCTCCTTTATTTTTTATTTAAATATTTACATTCTTTTGTTAAAAAACTTAAGCGCTACAGTTAAAATGTCAAGACACAAAAAAAATTCATAATAAAAATAACTTAACTACTTGGTATTGCGTAAAACTTAGCAGGTTATATATTCAAGATTTGAATTGTTTCTATAATATCTATAAAATGCATTATCAAAAATGGAATATAAAATTGAAGTTTCATCTATTTTTAGATTTAAAAAAAACATTTTTCCGTTTATACTAATTTCTTGTTTTAAGCGATTTAACCATTTAAGAGGAAATATGAAACAAGATGAACAAAAACCATGGACAGGCAGATTTACCGAGGAAACCCACAAAATTGTGGAAGATTTCACCTGTTCAGTAAATTTTGACAAAAGGCTTTATAAAGAAGACATTGCCGGTTCAAAGGCACATGCCCTTATGCTTGCAAAACAGGCTATAATAACAGGGGAAGAGGCAAGTATTATTATACAAAATCTTGATGAAATACAAAAAGACATTGAATCAGGTGAATTTGAATGGCGTGAAGAACTTGAAGATGTCCATATGAATATTGAATATGCCCTTACTGAAAAAATTGGGTCAATTGGAAAAAAACTTCATACAGCAAGGAGCAGAAATGACCAGGTTACCACTGACTTCAGGCTTTGCATAAAAAATGAAACAAAAAATATTGAACTTTTTCTACATGAACTGCAGCGTGCGTTTGTACATTCCGCTGAAAAATATCCGGATCTCATAATTCCGGGATACACACATCTCCAGAGGGCGCAGCCTGTTTTGTGGGCGCATCACATGCTTGCATATTTTGAAATGTTTAAAAGAGACAGAGAAAGACTAACAGATTGCCTGAAAAGGGTAAATGTCTCCCCTCTTGGCTCATGCGCCCTTGGTGGAACTGGTTTTCCCATTGACAGGGAATACACAGCCATGCTTCTTGGATTCAGGGATATAACCCAAAATAGTATTGACGGAGTATCTGACAGGGATTTTGTCATTGAATTTCTTGGCTGTTTAAGTATTATTATGGTACATTTAAGCAGATTATCAGAAGAGTTAATTATGTGGTCAAGCTCTGAGTTTTCATTTATTGACCTGCCTGACTCGGTCTGCACCGGCTCAAGCATTATGCCACAGAAAAAAAATCCCGATGTGCCGGAGCTTGTAAGGGGAAAAACAGGCAGGGTTATCGGTCATTTAATGGCAATGCTCACAACCATAAAGGCGCTGCCTCTCTCATACAACAGAGATATGCAGGAAGATAAAGAGGCTGTGTTTGATGCTGTTGATACTGTAAAAAGATCCATTGAGGTTATGACAATTGTTGTGGATCAGATGAAACCTCTGGTAACATGTATTAAAAATTCATTAAAAATGGGATATTTAACTGCTACTGATCTGGCTGATTATCTTGTGAGAAAGGGACTTCCTTTCAGACATGCCCATATGGTTGCGGGAAAAGTAGTTTATTACGGCATTCAGGAACTAAAAGACCTGAATGAAATGAGCCTTGAAGAGCTAAAAGGTATTTGTAAGGAAATCGAAGAAGATGTCTTTAATTACATAACCCTTGAAGGCTCAATAAATATAAAAAAATCTGCCGGAAGCACATCTCCTGAGCTTGTGAAAAATGCAATTACCCAGGCATACAAATGGCTTGACAAAAATAAAGGAAATGAGATATAATCTTACAAATAAATACAAAAGCACAAACTATTTAGGCTTTTTAATAGTTTTTTTGATATTTTTTGTTTTTTTAAGCGCATGCGGAAGAAAGTCACCACCTGTTCCTCCTGGCTCTCTTACACCTAAGAAGATTACTGATCTTTCTTATAAATGCACGGCAAAGGGTGTGGAGCTTAGCTGGAGCGCTCCGCAAAGAAACAATGACGGTAGCCCTGTAAATAAGATTGATTCTTTTTTACTCTTTAAGGCTGAGCTGCCTCCTGGTGATTCATGCAGGGATTGTCCTATAAAATTTGATCCACCCATTGAAATACCCTTTAATGCAAATCCTGAAGAACGCAAAAAAATGATCTATGAAGACAGGACGGTGAGCAAAGACAGGCTAATAATATATGAGGTTATTGCTTCAAAAGGCAACTTTGGCAAAAGCGAACGATCCAACAGGATCAACATATCCTGGCATCCTCCTTCAAAGCCTCCTGAAAATATTTTTCTAAAAAAAGAAACAGATAATAGTATCCGTATCTCATGGAAAGCGCCAGATAAATGGAGTGACGGAACACAAATTACGCAGCCTTTATTTTATAATGTTTATTCTATCTGGTTTAATGATGAATGGAAACACATTGGAATCGCCAGAAATGACACTTTTTTTACACATAAAGAACCCCAGAGAGGATTACAAAAAAAATACCGTGTGACAGCAGTATTAAACTATAAAGGAACAATAATAGAAAGCGACCCCTCTGAAATCGCTCAGTTAACCGAAAAAGACAAAACACCACCTGCCCCTCCCAAAGGTCTTGTTGCAACTTTTGAAAATGGCAAAACAGAACTTTTATGGCAGGAAAACTCAGACGAAGACCTTCTTGGGTATTTTATATACAGGGTTAATCCTGACGGTCTCATTGACAAGCTTAATGAAATGCCTGTTTCCATTCCAAGATTTACTGATAAAAATATTTTCCGTGACGGCAAATACCAGTATTATGTGACTGCAGTTGATAACGCTGACCCGTCAAATCAGAGCAAACCCTCAAACAGGGTAAAATTAGAAATATTTAAATAAATCAGGAGAAAATTTTGTTGAATTTTTATTATAAAAAAAATAGCTTGTTTGTTGAAAAAATTCCTGTAAAAAGGATCGCTGAAATTGTAAAAACCCCTTTTTATGTCTACAGTTCCAGGGAAATTATTGATAATTTTTTAAGCTATAAAAAGTCATTTTTTAATAAAAAACATCTTATTTGTTATGCTGTAAAGGCAAACAGCAATCTTTACATACTTTCAATGCTTGCAAGACTTGGCGCAGGCGCTGATATAGTATCAGGGGGCGAGCTTTTAAAGGCATTAAAGGCAGGAATTCCCGCAAATAAAATTGTCTATTCAGGCGTTGGAAAAACTCAGGAAGAAATAGAGCTTGCCATAAAAAAACGCATCCTCATGTTTAATATAGAATCTGAGCAGGAATTTGAATTAATTCTTAAAAAATCAAGGGATTTGGGTATAAAAACAAATATTTCCTTCAGAGTAAATCCTGATGTTGACCCAAAGACCCACCCTTATATCTCAACAGGTCTTAAGGATAATAAATTCGGCATATCCATTGAAGAATCATTAAGGCTTTATAATAATGCCAATGGGAAAAAATTTATAAATATTTCAGGAATAAGCTGTCATATCGGCTCACAGCTTCTTGACCTTGCGCCAATAAAAGATGCTGCGGTTATAATCAGAGATATTGTAAAAAAGCTTGAAGCAGACGGAATTAAGCTGAAATTTATTGATTTGGGCGGCGGACTCGGCATAAAGTATAATGAAGAAAGTCCTCCTTCACACCTTGACCATGTTCAAACAATTCTTGATGTGATGAATGATATGCCACAGACAATAATAATTGAACCCGGAAGGGCAATTGTGGGAAATGCCGGCGCATTAATCACCAAAATTTTATACGTAAAAAAGCATCATGACAAGACCTTCTATATTGTGGACGCTGCGATGAATGACCTTATACGTCCGTCAATATATAAATCTTATCATGATATTGTGCCGTTAAACAGAAAAAATAATGAAAATGAGTTTATTAATGCGGATATTGTTGGTCCAATCTGTGAATCAGGCGATTATCTTGCAAAAGAAAGAAAAATGCCAATATTAAAACAGGGTGACTATCTTGCCGTATTATCAGCGGGCGCATATGGGTTTTCCATGTCATCAAACTATAATTCAAGACCAAGGGCCGCTGAAATACTAGTCAGAAAATATTTTATCAAAACAATCAGAAGACATGAAAATTTTTCAGATATTATCAACTGTGAAAAACAGTTTTTATAACCAAATATTTTTTATATTAATCTTTGCTCTTTTGTCGTGTGATTTTTCTTTTGCGCTTACACTTGATGAGGCGCTTATTAAGGCAAAAGAGAATTTTCCTGCTTATAAAGCCGCAAAAGAAAGGGTTTCATCAAAAGAAAATTTGTTTAAGGCTTCTTTTTCACCTTATCTGCCAGGCGTTGACCTGACTCATTCTGAAAAATACAATGATTATGTAAGGGGAACAAATGATGATTACAGATCAAGAACAACAAAGGTGTCAGTTTCCCAGATACTTTATGATTTTGGCAGAAGAAGGGCAAACAGGGACATATCAAGACTTAGCTTTGATATAGAGCATGAAAATGAAAAGCTTATATTAATTGAACTTTCAAGGGATGTTAAAAATTTTTTTTATCAAACCCTTGCATTAAAAGAACTCCTTGAACAGAAAAAATTCCAGCTTGAACTTTCCCAAAAAGACCTTGACGTTGCAAAAGGAAGATATAATGCAGGGGTTGCAAAAAAATCAGACTTTTTGCAGGCATCAGTGCGTTTTGAAACAGCAAGGATTGAATTAAGACAGGCGCAGGGAGATTATAAAAATTCATTATATACCTTAAATTCCTTGATTGGCATTCCTGATTTCACTGAAAATACGCTTGAAGGAAACCAGATAGAGCTTAAAGATATGCCTCTCAAGGAAAAGTTTCTTGATTATGCGTTAAAAAGACCTGAAATAATACAGGCTGAAAAATCCCTTGAAATTTCAAAAAATAATAAAAAATTAACAAAAAGCAGATATTATCCTACTTTATCGCTAAATATGGAAAGGGATTATTCTGAGATTCAAGGTTCTTCGAATGACAATACACTGGAAAATAATTCAGTATATTTGTTTGCAAATTGGAATCTCTTTGATTATTCAAAAAAATATGAGCTTAAATCCACTGATTATGAAATCACAGCCTCGGAACATGATATTAAGGAGATAAAAAGACAAGTAAGTTTAAGCATTTATACTGGTTATGAAGACCTTGTGACATCCTTTGAGAATCTTGATTTCTCAAAGGAACAGCTTAAACAGGCGCAGTTTAATTACGATCAGGCTTTTGGAGAGTATAAGGTTGGCACAGGCGACATCCTCTCCCTTGTTCAGGCAGAAACACTCCTTGCAAGGGCAAAGGAAAATTTTATTCAATCAAGACAGAATATATCTTTAAATATAGTGAATCTGGAATATTTATCGGGTATGGGTGATTATTAACAATGATTTTAATGAAAAAAATTATTTAATTAAAAAAAAATGAAAAAATTTATCATAATATTTATTATATTATTAATTGCAGGTTCTGCAGGCGCTTTTTACTTTTTCAGCAAGAAAAAACCAAAGATAGAAGTCCTTGAGACCGCTACTGTAACAAAGGGCGATATCAGGGATGTCCTTGTTGAAACAGGAATTCTCCAGCCCCAGGTAGGGGCGCAGGTTAAAATTGGAGCAAGGGCAACAGGCGTTATTACCCAAATGAAGGTAAAAGTTGGGGACGAAGTCAAACAGGGACAGCTTGTGGCAAAAATTGATGACAGAGAGATAATTAATTCAATTAATCTTACCAAGGCGCATTTAGAAAAGGCAAAAGCCACCCTTGAACAAGTAAACAGAACTTATCCTCAGATGATCAATCAGGCAAAGGCAGACCTTGATTATTCTTCGACTAACTTAAAACGACTTGATGAACTTGTAAAACAGGAATACACTACCAAAGATTCCGTTGATCTTGCAAAAACAAAATTTGAAGGACTTAAAGCAAACCATAAAAAACTTATAGAAGAATATGCCACACAGGAAAAAATTCTAAAAGCAAATATTAAAGAATTGGACGAAGAATTAAATCAACAACTTACAAGACACACTTATTATGAAATATATGCCCCAATGACAGGAACAGTAGCTTCCGTAACAGCTCAGGAAGGTGAAACCGTTGTTACAGGACTTCAGGTCGCAAATCTTGTTACAATAATAGACCCAACAATGCTTGAACTATGGATATATGTTGACGAGTCTGATATTGGAAAGATTAAAATAGGTCAGCCAACTGAATTTACAGTTGACTCATATCAGGACAAGGTATTTAAAGGCGCTATAGAAAATATATACCCCCAACCTGTCGCAAAGGATAATATCACATATTTTCTTGCTATTGTCACAATCAATAAAGAAGATACAAAATATCTTAAAACCCAGATGACATGCTATGTAAAGATTATAACCAACACCAAAGATGATATTTTAATCGTTAATAATGCTGCGGTTAAATTTGATAAAGGAAAACAGGTTGCCTATAAAGTCACTGAAAACGGCAAAACCGAAAAAACCCAGTTAAAAATTGGTATAAGAGGCGAGGAAAACACAGAGATTAAAGAAGGGTTGCAGAAAGGAGAAATTGTCGCAACCAAGCTTATCCTGCCTGTTGATAAAAATAATAAGTCAGTCCCCGCAAATAATAAACAAAACAACCAAAAATCCGGCGACAGACCACGTTAATGTCATTTTGCGTCTTAAAAAACATTACAAAAACCTTTAAGATTGCTGATCAGATTATTAATGTCTTAAACGGCATTAATCTGACCTTTGAGAAGAACGAATTTATATCCATTATGGGCACATCCGGTTCCGGAAAATCCACCCTTATGAATATTATAGGCTGCCTTGATGTTCCAACATCCGGGGAATATTACCTTGACGGCAAGCTTGTCTCCAAACTTAATGATAATGAACTTTCTTCCATAAGAGGTGATTACATTGGCTTTGTTTTCCAGAGTTTTTATCTGCTGTCCTATTCAAATGTAATTGATAATATCCTTCTTCCAACTATATACTCCCATAAACAAAAAACAATGGGAAATATAGAAAAGGCAAGAGAAATATTAAATCTTGTGGGATTATCCGAAAGAGAAAACTTCAAGCCGGCGCAGCTTTCAGGTGGACAACAGCAAAGGGTTGCAATTGCAAGGGCTTTAATAAATGACCCTGAGATTATTCTTGCAGATGAACCAACAGGACAGCTTGACAGCAACACAACAAAAGATATTATGAATCTTTTTTCAAAAATGCACTCCCTTGGAAAAACTGTTATCATTGTAACCCACGACCAAAATATTGCTAATCATGCAAACAAGGTTATAAGGATTGAGGACGGAAGAATAGCAGGTTAAGAGAAAATTCAAATTTTATTTTTTGAGTATCACTCACTTAACATGGCTTCGCGATAAACAGCATTATATTAGCAGCCTTCCAGCCATTTCACAGCAGATGTTTCATCTG
Organism: Desulfobulbus propionicus; assembly: GCA_020720325.1. Lineage (GTDB taxonomy): Bacteria > Desulfobacterota > Dissulfuribacteria > Dissulfuribacterales > DYOW01 > DYOW01. The sequence continues at coordinate 3,103 of DYOW01000021.1, read as the reverse complement.
TGAATATCCTCACATAGTAACCGGCGTTTATCAAGGTTGTTTCAGCGAAGTCATGGGAATGGTCATCTTCAGAAACAAGAATTGCTAAACGAATATTTTAGGGAACATTGAGCTTTTTGATATCTTCATATGCGTAAAGGTAGTTTTCTATAACTGAAGAGACATTCTTTGAGCATCGAACATCTACAAGAAATTTGCAAATATTTAAAGCTCTACTCTTTTCATTCAGTTCTGCCCGCCATTGTCTGGCAAGCTCTCTTGTTACAGGAACAAATGTCTTAACAGTAAAATTTTTTTTTCTCTGGCAACTCAATGGTGTATTGCATTTATTTTTTCCGCTAAAATTCTATTTTTTTTTATCATTTTTAAAATTATAAAAAACAACAATAATGTAGTCAAGAAAAATTGTGCCAAATCTACAAAAATTCTAATGAAAATAATATGTTAAACTAAAATTCTTAAAATTAAGCGTTTTTACAACTTAAAATTCCTTACGACAACACATAATCATCATTCTCTTTTCCAAAGTTCTCACTGCGTATAACCATTACAGCGCCATCTCCGGGAAGAGGACATTTGTTTTCACATATTCCACAGCCTATACAAAGTTCAGTGATTATATATGGCTCTTTTAAGGTAATTTTTTCCCCTTTCTGATTAACTGCCTCGCGCTCCTTAAATTTTATTGCCTTGTCAAATGTGGGGCAGTGTTCCTCACATACAATGCACTGGGTATGTTTTGCATAGGGAAGACACCTGTCTTTGATAAAATATGCAGTTCCAATGACAAATTTATGTTTTTCTGTTAGATTTAATTTTTTTATGGCGCCGGTTGGACAGACCTGACCGCAAAGCGTGCAGTTAAATTCACAATAGCCAAGCCTTGGGATAAGTCTTGGGGAAAACATGCCTTCAATGCCAGATTCTAATAAATTCGGATGCAGGGCATTTCCAATACATACCTTCATGCACTCACCGCACCTCACGCATAAATTATAAAATTCATCAGTTTTTAATGCTCCAGGCGGTCTTAAAATTTCGGGTTTCGTAGATTTTCCCGCAGCGCTTACTTTATTAAAAAAAGCAAGAAAACAGCCTGAAAAAAAGGCGGCGATAAATCCCCTTCTTGAAAATTCAGGTCTTACCTCTGAAAATCCCTTGTTAAATCTGAATTTTGAGGGTTGATTAACACAGTCATAGATACAATCCATACATAAATTACATTCTTCAGGATGCAAAAATCCATTTTTATCTTTATCAAAGGCATTCATCCTGCAAAATGTGGCGCAGTTTTCACAGTCCCTGCATGATTTTGGAGGAAAACGGCGAAATAAAGTAAATTTGGAAAATAAGGCAAGGAGCGCCCCTAATGGACAAAGATTCCTGCACCAGAACCTCCTGCCAATAAATTCCAGCGCAATTACCCCTATAAATATAATCGCTGAAGGCAATACCCATAAAAATATGGATTGTTTATATGGAAGCATGTAATCTTTCAAAAAATCATAAAAAGGTTCTGAGATATTGGTGACTGGTTTGGGAAAATGAAGATAAATTGAATTAAAAAATCCTGAAAACATATAATTAACCGCCGGGTCAACGGCAATGGTCAACCCCCTCACCAATATGGAAAAAGGGTCAAATAATCCCACAAGCTGCAAACCCGCTACAGACGAAAATATAACAAAAAAAAGGATAAAATATTTAATTTTTCGCAATTTTATTGAGGCATTGTTTTTTACAAACAACCTGTTAAATCCGTCAAGAATTGTCCCCATGGGGCACAGCCAGCCGCAAAAAATCCTGCCAAAAATTAATGTGAGCGCAACAATAAAAAACGCCGGAAGCAATAAATTGATAATCTTCCACTGGGAAAGCATTGCGGATATGGCGACAAGGGGGTCAATACGAAATAGAATATTTACTGCCACAGGTATCTCGTCCTTGCCGTGATAATCCGTAAGCCTGAAGAGAATAAGAAATATCAGGAGGAAAAAAAGCTGGGAAAACCGCCTTAATCCCCGAAAATTAAACTCAAAAATTTTCATTTATTATATTAAAAAAAAATAATGTAAAACATTAAAATTTATCTTTAACTAACCTTAAAATCAAATCTTTTTCTCTATTATATTTACCTTTGACAAATTCATCTGTCCAAGCCCCAGTTCATGAGCCGCAACAGTTGAGGGAATTTCCTCTGGTTTAATATCAAAAAGTGTTGTCGCATAAGCGTCTGCCGCCACAGTATCTGAAGAGGCAATAACAGTGTCCAAAACCCTGACATCTTTTAAGTCGCCGCCCTGGGGTCCGTTTTTCAATAAAATCCTTGTCGCGTCAATAATAGTAAGTTTTGGACGAATAACAGTATTTAAATCTGCAATGGAATCACCAAGTTTTCTGTGAATCTCTCCCCTGTTGCCTCCCATAACTCCCATTACATTTTTTAATCCCATTGTAAGTATTGCAAGCGCATGGTTTTTGGCGACTGGAACATTTATATAACAATCAGCATCAATGGCGTCTTTATATAAACCCCATTTTTTTATGGACTTGCCTTTATCAATATTTACAGGCACAAATCTCTTCATATCAACAAAATCGCATGAAACCTGTCCGGATTTCATGCTGTCAAGGGTTGGCTTTATGCCGCTGTTTTCATAGCATCTGCGTTCCTCATTGCATGTCCTGTCAAAAACCAGAACTTCCTTAGCGCCTGCGTCAAGGGCAAGCTGCACAACAGCCTTTACAACTTCAGGATGTGTATTTGCAGCCTGTGCAGGATTTCTGTCCCAGCCAATATTTGGCTTTACAACCACCCTGTCGCCTTTTTTTACAAACTGGGACATGCCGCCCAGGGATTCAACCGCTGTCCTGACAAGAGATGTATAATCCTTGCCTTTAATGACGGAAAGCGCTGGATTTGGAGATACATCAGCAAAAAGTTCAGGGGTAATCCTGAAAACCGGCTCAGTTAAAAGCATTCCTGCCGACCACAATGAAACCTGTTTCAAAAATTCTCTTCTGTCCATGTTTTAACCTCCTTAAAAATTAAAAAAAATTTTATACATGAGTCCAGTCTAAAAAGGCTAATTTGTTAAAATTT
>DYOW01000197.1 GCA_020720325.1 Desulfobulbus propionicus | reverse complement strand
GAATTTTATGGAAGAATTTTTTCATGAGAAATAAGCTTTGTCTTTACGAATTCTACAAACTCGGAAGGGCTGTTTAATCCGGGAATAAACATTCCCTTGCCATTTTCTACAGTTATTTGCACAAAGGAAAAATTATAATTGCTGCCCGGGAAACCTGCATTCACAATTACCTCATTAATTTTAGAATAATCAATAGATTTTTTGTAATAATAAAAAGGCAAAGAGATTATTATTACCATTTCATTTTTATAAATTTCAATAATCAGGTTTTTCAGAAGCAGTTTCATAAAAATATTAAATAAAGTAGGAAAAACCGCCAACGTAAAAAGATAGCTTCCTCCCATCATAACTCCGTCAGAAAGACGGATTCTCAAGCTCAGTATAAATCCTAAAATGCTTTTTGTGAAAAGGCATAGAAAAAATACGGGTATAAAAAGGAACATCGATAAAAAAGCAGAAAATATAATCATTGAGCCAAAAGGCAAAAACTCTGTGTTTTGAATAGGTTTTATAATTATTATCGGCTGCCCGTGAGCCTGTTTTCCCAAATTTTTATCATAAGCGTCAGTATAAATGTTACCCATGGTTATTTGCCTTCTTTTGCACGCTGTACAAGCTGCTTAACCTGGCGATAAATTTCCTCTGGATTGGGAATATCCTTTATATCAATATAATTATTTTCCGAGGATGAAGATAAAATAAGTTTTATAGTGCCTATATTATACATTTGCTGTATAAAGTTTTTTGAAAGTGAAATTTCTGCGACGTTTTTATAAAAAATATTTTTTTCATTTATGCCCCACCAGTTTTCCTGAATAACAACTTCATCATCAAAAAAATAGTAATCTGTTTTGCTAATTTTTTCTTTTTCCTGAAAAACAGAAATAAACTGAATCCATATAAAAGCCAGCAATGCAGGAAGAGTAAAGACAAGCCATGCAGGAATAAAGGGCGTAAGGTCTATTTTCATAGCTTTCAACCCCATAAGTCCTGCAAATGAAAAACCTCCTATAAAACCGCCTGACCATACCGTCATAAATATTGTCAGCGGAATTCTTGACAGAAAAGCAATCCACGGTACAAAAACCGGTTTTATTGAAAAGAGAACTGTTTTTGAGTATTGCATGTTCATAATTTTGCCCCTGAATCAGTATAATTTATTTTAATCATAAAAGATATTTTA
>DYOW01000196.1 GCA_020720325.1 Desulfobulbus propionicus | reverse complement strand
AGTCTGGTCCGTGTCTCAGTACCAGTGTGCGGGACCATCCTTTTAGACCCCGTAGACATCACTGTCTTGGTGAGCCGTTACCTCACCAACTAACTAATGTCACGCATGCCCATCCTATATCACCGGAGTTTTAAATATCATAAGATGCCTTATAATATTACTATGGGGTATTAATCCGAATTTCTCCGGGCTATCCCCCGATAAAGGGTAGGTTGCATACGCGTTACTCACCCGTGCGCCGGTCGCCGACAAGCATTGCTGCTCTCGCTGCCCCTCGACTTGCATGTGTTAAGCCTGCCGCTAGCGTTCATCCTGAGCCAGGATCAAACTCTTCGTTGTATAAAATTTTTATTTCTGTTCTGTGCTCAAAATTTAACTCTTTGGTTTCAACAAAGTTGTGTACTTTATCTTACCTCTATTTCATATTTTCAAAGAACTTGTGTCGAAAAAAAACGGCTGCATTTTCTGTCTCTCAACTTCGGCTGCAACCTTCTTGTTTCTGTTATGTTTTTATTTGCTCGCTTCCTTATTTTCTGATAATTCTTAGTTTCCGAAAGCGGCTGCAAATGTAAATGCATTTTTTCAAATTTGCAAACTTTTTTAAAGTTTTTTTTCCTTTTTTTTGCTTTATTCTTTTACCTCTTCTTAAACTCTTTCCCTTTTAAAGCGGCTGCAAAGATAAATCATTTAATTTCGTTTTTGCAAATCTTTTTTCATCTTTTTTTAGAACTCTTTTCAGAAACCGTTTTACCAATTTTTGAGGTTGCAAAGATAAAATCTTTATTATTATCCTCCAAATCTTTTTTTACTTTTTCTGAACTTCTTGCGACTCTTTTTGTGTCTCTGTTTCTCTTAGCGGCTGCAAAAGAACATATCTTTTTTATTCTTTCCAAATATTTTTGAAATATTTTTGAATTGTTTTTTTAATCTACTGATTTGGTGGAAAATAAAATCCAAAATTTTATCGTAAATCTACTTTTAACTTTTTATTATCGCTAAAATTATTTTTTTAAGCTCAGTTTCTCAATCTGAAGATTTAATCCTTCTGCCTGAATTCTATAGGTTTTATTCTTTCCGTAAGCAAAAAACTGATATTTACCGTTTGTGAGAATCGACATATCTGTTGATGTGATATCATCATCAATGATACAGTTTGCTAATTCTGTTATGGTTTCTAAAGAAATA